>JAFEES010000580.1 GCA_018240995.1 Pseudomonadota bacterium
AGTGCCCATCCTCATGGTCGCCGTGCCGCACGACGACGTGACCGACGCCACGCTGTACTCGCTGCGCGAGGCGGCGGCGCGCTCGCTGGGCATACGCCCGGGCGCGCGCCTGGCCTGCGTGTCGGTGATCTCGCCATCGGCCAGCAGCGCGTCGGACAGCGAGCGCAGCGAAACCACGCTGCGCCGCCAGCATCTGGCGCGGCTCAAGCAATGGGCGACGGGGCTGGATCTGTCACGCCACAGCGCCAGCTACCATGTGCTGGAGTCCAGCGACGTGGCCCAGGCCCTGGTGCGCTACGCCGAGGCGAACCGCGTCAGCATGATGATCCTGGGCGCTGCCACCCATGGCCTGCAGCTGCAGCGCTTTGTGGCCACCGTACCCATGCGCGTGGCGCGCGACGCGCCCTGCACCGTCATCCTGGTCAAGCAGCAGCTGCCGTTCGAGCACCTGTAGCCGCCATCAGCAACCACCCATCACGCGGCACTCGGGCACCGGCCGGCCTTGTGCATCGCGCCACTGCAGGGGTGCGCCCTGCGCCCCGGGCACGGGCGGCGGCGCAGCGCCAGGTGTAGCCGCCGGCTGCTGCGGGTCATGCAGCACCGTGGAGCTGCCCACCCCCACACCCACGCGGGCATTGCCCATGGGCACCGATGCCCCCACCCCGGCACCACCCGTGACCTGGCCGCGCTGATTCACCCCCACGCCGACACCAAGCGGCCCGGCGCCGGTGGACACGCCCGCCGACACACCGCCGGAACCCAGCCCCACGCCAATGCTGACCGGGCCCACTGGCACCCCCACGCCCACATGCGCCGATGGGCTGGCGCATGCGGCCAGGAATGCCGCCATGGCGAGCGCGGCCGCGCCGCGCCAGCCTGTCTCGTTGATTTGCCTTGCCATGCCCCATGGTAGCCAACCCGGCGCGGCCGGCACGCCACAGCGGCGCGCGACAATGCACGCCATGACCGCAATGCCCGCAGACACCGCCCCGCCCCACCCCTACGCCAGCCTCACGCCGGACCTGGTGCTGGACGCCCTGGCCAGCGTCGGCCTGTACGGCGACGGCCGGCTGATGGCCCTGGGCTCGTACGAGAACCGCGTCTACCAGGTGGCGCTAGAGGATGGCAGCCGCGTGGTCGTCAAGTTCTACCGCCCCGGACGCTGGAGCCAGGCGCAGATCGAGGAGGAGCATGCATTCGCGCTGGAGCTGGCCGCCGCCGAGGTGCCCGTGGTCGCGCCCCTGATGCTGCAGGGCCGCAGCCTTCACCAGCACGCCGGCTTTGGCTTTGCCGTCAGCCCCTGGCGCGGCGGGCGCATGCCGGAGCTGGATGACTTCGAGGTGCTGGAGTGGCTGGGGCGATACCTCGCGCGCATCCACAACGTAGGGGCCCAGCGCCCCTTCGCGCAGCGCCCGCGGCTGGATGCGCAAAGCTTTGGCCAGGAGCCGCGCGACTGGCTGCTCAGCCAGCAAATCATCCCCCTGGACCAGCAATCGGCCTGGCACGCGGCCTGCGATGAAGCTCTTGAATTGATAGCTGCTGACGCTTATCCATCAAGCGCTACAGGCCAATTTGGCTTGAAAGATGCAAACGCCATCCGCCTGCACGGCGACTGCCATCCCGGCAATGTGCTGTGGACACCCGTGGACGACGCAGGCCAGGGCGGCCCGCATTTCGTGGACCTGGATGACGCGCGCATGGGCCCGGCGGTGCAGGACCTGTGGATGCTGCTGTCGGGCGACCGGCGCCAGCGCGCGCTGCAGCTGTCCACGCTGCTGGACGGCTACGAGCAGTTGCGCGCCTTCGACCGGCGCGAGCTGGCGCTCATCGAACCGCTGCGCACGCTGCGCCTGATCCACTACAGCGCCTGGCTGGCGCGGCGCTGGAGCGACCCGATCTTCCCCATCAACTTCCCGTGGTTCGGCAGCAGCGACTACTGGCGCGGCCAGGTGGGCATGCTGCGCGAGCAGATCGAGGCGATGCGCGAGGAGCCGCTGACCGCCTGAAAAGCACAGGCGGCCAGGCCCGGCATCATTCAGCCTTGACGCCGGAGATCTTCACCAGCTTCTGGATGACGGGATCGACGGCGTCAAAGTCCTTGTGGAACTGCGCCGCGCCGCCCGGCACCGACTCCAGGCCAAAGACCTGGAAGCGCGCCTTCATGGCCGTGGAGTGGATGATCTCCACCGACTCCTTCTCCAGCCGCTGCAGTATGGGCTTGGGCGTGCCCTTGGGCGCCAGCAGGGTGAACCAGGCCACCGTGTTGAACTCCGGGTCGGCAAAGCCCTGCTCGGCCATGGTGGGCACGTCGGGCAGCTCGGCCAGGCGCTTGGGGCCATAGATGGCGATGGGGCGCACGCGGTTGTCCTTGAGCACGCCCTGGGCCGCGGCAATCGTCCCCAGACCCCACGAGACCACGCCGCCCGCCAGATCCTGGATATGCGGCGACTCGCTCTTGTAGGCCACATGCGTCATGTCCAGCTTGCGCGTGTCGCTCAGGTAGGCGCTCATCAAATGCCCGGCCGAACCCTGTCCGTATGACCCGTAGTTGACCTTGCCCTTGTTGGCCTGCGCCCAGGCCATGAACTCCTTCATGTTCTTGACCGGCACATTGGCGTTGACCATCATCACCAGGCTGGTGGAGGCCAGCTGGGTGATGAACTCGAAGTCCTTGCGGATGTCGTAGGGCACCTTGGCAAAGATGTGGTGGGCATAGAACACGGGCGTGGAATAGGCCACCAGCAGCGTATAGCCATCCGGCGCGGCGCGCGCCACGGCCTGCGTGCCGAGCATGCCCGAGGCGCCCGTCTTGTTGTCCACCACCACCGCCTGGCCCAGGCGCTTGCCCAACTGGTCGGCCAGCACCCGCGCCACCACATCCGTACCGCCGCCGGCGCCGGCGGGCACCACCAGGGTGATGGGGCGGTTGGGGTAGTCCTTGGCGGCGCTGGCGGTCTGGGCCTGCGCCCAGCCTGCCGCGCCCAGGGCCAGGGCCATGGTGGCCAGTACGGTCTTGATCCTCATGCATCGTCTCCCGGTGGTCAAAGGGAAGGATGCTGCGAGAACAACCGGCCAGTCGCCAATAGGGGATACCTGTAAAACAACGCGATCAGCAGCAGCAGCAACGGCACGCTGGAAGCGCCAAACCCCTGCCTTGCGCTCGTCGCGCACCCGGCCAAAACCTCAACCGATCAAGCCTGAACGCTTTGGCAGCAAGCGTTCACAGCGATCCCAAAAGGGCATGCATCGAGCCTGCGGCGCGCCCCAGCCAACAGAATGGGCGCTTTCCACGGTATTTCGTTAGCAGCCATATTGGTATGACCAATACTGAAATTTACCATGATTGTTTATGAATTTAGGTATTTACCCGGTATGCATTGATAAATGCGCACGCCGAAAATAGCCACGTCTCGGATCTCATGCCGTATTGGTAGTACCAATTTCACTTTCACGCCATGGCACGAGGCATGCCACCCTCCCCGTTGACCCCGCCCCCCAGCGGCAGGCCAGCGGGAAGCCACTGAAACCGCAGGCCCCGCGGCCCGCACAACGCATTTCGCACAACGGCCATGCAAACCCTCTGGCAACAGAACTACGACCCCGCCGGGAATATCTGGATCTCGGCCCTGGTCGCGCTCATTCCCATCATCTTCTTCTTCCTTGCCCTGACCAAGCTGCGCCTCAAGGGCTACCAGGCCGGCACCATCACGGTGTTGCTGGCCCTGGGCGTGGCGCTGCTGTTCTACAAGATGCCGGTGAGCGCGGCGCTGGCCTCGGCCGTGTACGGCTTCTTCTACGGCCTGTGGCCCATCGCCTGGATCATCGTGGCAGCCGTGTTCCTCTACAAGATCTCGGTCAAGACGGGGCAGTTCGACGTCATCCGCTCGTCGATTCTGTCGGTCACGCCCGACCAGCGGCTGCAGCTGATCCTGGTGGGCTTTTGCTTCGGCGCCTTCCTGGAGGGTGCGGCGGGCTTTGGTGCGCCCGTGGCCATCACGGCCGCGCTGCTGGTGGGTCTGGGCTTCAAGCCCTTGTATGCGGCCGGCCTGTGCCTGATCGGCAACACGGCGCCCGTGGCCTTCGGCGCCATGGGCATTCCCATCATCGTGGCCGGCCAGGTCTCCGGGGTAGACGCCTTCGCCATCGGACAGATGGCGGGGCGCCAGCTGCCGTTCATGACCGTGATCGTGCTGTTCTGGCTCATGGCCATCATGGACGGCTGGCGCGGCGTCAAAGAAACCTGGCCCGCCGTGCTGGTCGGCGGCGGCTCGTTTGCGGTGATGCAATTTCTGACCGCCAACTACATCGGTCCCGAGTTGCCCGACATCACCTCGTCCATCGTCTCGCTGGTGGCGCTGACGGCCTTCCTCAAGGTCTGGCAGCCCAAGCGCATCTTCCGCTTCGAGACCGAGAGCCAACCCGGCACCAAGCCCGGCGCCAGCGCCCCCGCCACGGCGCACCACCCGCTGACCGCCGTGGCCATCGTCAAGGCCTGGTCGCCGTTCATCATCCTCACGGCCATGGTGACGCTGTGGAGCCTCAAGCCCTTCAAGGCCCTGTTCGCCGCCGGCGGCCCGCTGGCATCGACCATCATCAACATTCCCGTGCCCATGTTGCACAACCTGGTAGAGAAGGCGCCGCCCGTGGTGGCCGCCGCCACACCCTATGGCGCGGTCTACACCTTCAACTGGCTGCTGGCCACGGGCACGGCCATCCTGATCGCCGCCATCATCACCATTGCCTTCACGCGCCTGTCGCCCGCCAAGGCCGTGGCCACCCTGGGCGAGACCTTCAAGGAGCTGCTCGTACCGATCTACTCCATCGGCATGGTGCTGGCGTTCGCCTTCGTGGCCAACTACTCTGGGCTGTCGGCCACGCTGGCCCTGGCGTTGGCGCACACCGGGCACGCCTTCACGTTCTTCTCACCCTTCCTGGGCTGGATAGGCGTGTTCCTGACGGGATCGGACACCTCGGCGAACGCACTCTTTGGCGCGCTGCAGGCGACCACCGCGCAGCAGCTGGGCCTGCCCCAGGTGCTCACCGTCGCGGCCAACACCACCGGCGGCGTGACCGGCAAAATGATCTCGCCGCAGTCCATCGCCATCGCCTGCGCGGCCGTGGGACTGGCGGGCAAGGAGTCGGATCTGTTTCGCTTCACCGTCAAGCACAGCCTGATCTTCGCCGTCATCATCGGCATCATCACAACGCTGCAGGCCTATGTATTTACGTGGATGATTCCGGGCCACTGAACCACGGTTGAACCCCCAACTGGAGAGCCCCCATGCGCCTGGCCGATCACGTTGTCGAGAAACTGCTTGCCCTGGTGCAGGCCCGCGGCCTGCAGCCCGGGCAGCGCCTGCCCGCGGAGCGGCAACTGGCCGAGGAACTGGGGGTGTCGCGCACCTCGGTGCGCGAAGCCATACAGAAGCTGACCAGCCAGGGCGTGCTGTCGGCGCGGCGCGGCGACGGCACCTACCTACAGTCGCGCGCGACGGCCGAATGGCTGCAGGAGGGCATGCAGCCGCTGGCCGGCCTGATCGACGCCGACCCGCACTACCGCTACGACGTGCTGGAGGCCCGGCAGGCGCTGGAAAGCAGCGCCGCCTGGCTGGCCGCGCAGCGCGCCACCGCCCAGGACAAGGCGCGCATACAGCACTGCTTCGAGGTGATGCTTGACCATCAGCAAAACGGCCACGCCGAATTGGCCGCGCGTGCCGACGCACAGTTCCACCTGGCCATTGCCGAGGCCTCGCACAACCTGGTGCTGGTTCAGGTGACGCACAGCCTGTTCACCACAGTGCTGTCCACGGTGGCGCGCAACCGTCACGACATGTTCCACCTCAGCGCGCCCGTGACCGTGCAGGCGCTGACGGAACAACACCAGGCGCTGATGCAGGCCATCCTGGACGGCGACCCGCAGCGTGCACGCCAATGCATCGATGAACATCTGGAGCATGTGCGCGTCACCATCCAGCGTCTGGACGAAGACCGCGCACGGCAGGAACGTTCCACACGCCTGCCGCCGGATCTGGTACCACCGCTGCTACCCGAAACGTCCCCACACACCTGAACCTCTCGCCATGATCATTTCCTCCAGCGCCGATTACCGCGCAGCGGCACAAAAATTCCTGCCGCCCTTCCTGTTCCACTACATCGACGGCGGCGCCTATGCCGAGCAGACGCTGCGCCGCAACGTGGACGACCTGGCCTCCGTGGCGCTGCGCCAGCGCGTGCTCAAGGACATGAGCCAGCTCGACACCGGCATCGAGCTGTTCGGCGAGAAACTCGCCATTCCCGTGGCGCTGTCGCCCGTGGGCCTGACCGGCATGTACCGCCGCCGGGGGGAGGTGCAGGCCGCGCGCGCGGCCGACGCACACGGCATCCCGTTCACCATGTCCAGCGTCTCGGTCTGCCCCATCGAGGAGGTCGTGCCCAAGATCAAGCGCCCCATGTGGTTCCAGCTCTACGTCCTGAAAGACCGGGGCTTCATGCAAAACGCGCTGGAGCGCGCGCAGGCCGCCGGCTGCTCCACCCTGGTGTTCACCGTGGACATGCCCGTGCCCGGCGCGCGCTACCGCGACGCCCACTCCGGCATGAGCGGCCCCAACGCCCCGCTGCGCCGCTACTGGCAGGCCATGACGCACCCGCGCTGGGCCTGGGACGTGGGCCTGCTGGGCCGCCCGCACGACCTGGGCAACATCTCGGCCTACCGCGGTAGCCCCACGGGCCTGCAGGACTACATGGGCTACCTCAGCGCCAACTTCGACCCCTCGATCTCGTGGAAGGATCTGGAGTGGATCCGCGCCTTCTGGAAGGGGCCGATGGTCATCAAGGGCATCCTCGACCCTGAGGATGCGAAGGATGCGGTGCGCTTCGGCGCCGACGGCATCATCGTCTCCAACCACGGCGGGCGCCAGCTCGACGGCGTGCTGTCGTCGGCGCGCGCGCTGCCGGCCATCGCCGACGCGGTGAAGGGCCAGATCAAGATCCTGGCCGACTCGGGCATCCGCAACGGGCTGGACGTGGTGCGCGCCATCGCCCTGGGGGCCGACTGCGCCATGATCGGCCGCGCCTACATCTACGCGCTGGCCACGGCCGGCGAGGCCGGCGTCAAGCACCTGCTGGAGCTGCTGGAAAAGGAAATGCGCGTGGCCATGACCCTGACCAGCGTGGCCAAAGTGGCGGACATCACGGGCGAACTGCTGGTGTCCTGAATTGGCGCTGCAGCCCCGCAGCCCTACAGCATGGCGGCCAGCGCCAGCGGGCTTTGGCTCACATCACACCAATAGCGCGTTCACCCGTTTGACGTAAGCCGCCGGATCCTCCGGCAGGCCACCCTCGGCCAGCAACGCCTGGTCGAACAGGATGTGGGCCAGGTCGTGGAAGTGCACGCTGCCGTCGAGCTTCTTCACCAGCGCATGCTCGGGGTTCACCTCCAGCACGGGCTTCGTCTCGGGCGCGCTCTGGCCGGCCTGCTTGAGCATGCGGGCCAGTTGCTGGCTCATGCCGTCGTCCTGCACCACCAGGCAGGCGGGTGAATCGACCAGGCGGGTGGTGACGCGCACATCCTCGGCCTTGTCTTTCAACGCTTCCTTCAGCTTGGCGAGCAGGGGCTTGAAGGCCTCGGCGGCCTCTTCCGCGGCCTTTTTCTCGGCCTCGTCCTGCAGCTTGCCCAGGTCCACCGCGCCCTTGGCGACGGACTGCAGCGGCGTGCCGTCAAAGTCGTGCAGGTAGTTCAGCGCCCATTCGTCCACGCGGTCGGTCATGAGCAGCACCTCGATGCCCTTCTTCTTGAAGACTTCGAGCTGCGGGCTGTTCTTGGCGGCGGCCAGGGTGTCGGCGGTGATGTAGTAGATGGCCTCCTGGCCCTCCTTCATGCGCGCCTTGTAGTCCTGCAGGCTGACGCTGGCCGTGTCGCTGCTGGTGCTGGCAAAGCGCAGCAGCTTGGCCAGGCGCTCGCGGTTGGCGAAGTCCTCGCCCAGGCCTTCTTTCAGCACGGCGCCGAACTCGGCGTAGAACTGGCTGTACTTGCCTTCCTTGGCCTTGTCCTCGTCGCTCACCACGTCGGTCACGCCGTCGGCATCGGTGCCGGCCTCGTGCTTGTCGTGCTTGGCCAGGTCTTCCAGCATGGACAGCACGCGCTTGACCGAACCGTCGCGGATCAGGCGCACGTCGCGGCTTTCCTGCAGCAGCTCTCTAGAGACGTTCAGCGGCAGGTCGGCGGAGTCGATCACGCCCTTGACGAAGCGCAGGTACTGCGGCATCAGCGCCTCGGCGTCGTCCATGATGAAGACGCGCTTGACGTACAGCTTCACGCCGGCCTTCTTGTCGCGGTTCCACAGGTCGAACGGGGCCTTGGCGGGGATGTACAAGAGCTGCGTGTACTCGGTGTTGCCCTCGACGCGGTTGTGGCTCCAGCTCAGCGGGTTCTCGTGGTCGTGGCTGATGGACTTGTAGAAGTCCTGGTACTGCTCCGCGGTGATGTCCTTCTTCGGGCGGGCCCACAGGGCGCTGGCCTTGTTCACCGTCTCCCATTCGCCGGTCTTCACCATGGCGCCCGCATCGCCCTCTTTCTCGCCCTCCTTCCATTCCTCTTTCTCCATGAGGATGGGCAGGCTGATGTGGTCGGAGTATTTGCCGATGATCTGCTTGAGCTGCCAGGCGTTCAGGTACTCCTCCGCGTCGCCCCGCAGGTGCAGGATGACGCTGGTGCCGCGCGCCGCGCGCTCGATCTGCTCGACCTCGAAGTCGCCCGCGCCGCTGCTCGTCCAGCGCACGCCCTCATTGGCCTTCAGGCCCGCGCGGCGGCTTTCCACGGTGATCTTGTCGGCGACGATGAAGCCCGAGTAGAAGCCCACGCCGAACTGGCCGATCAGCTGGCCCTGCTCGCTGGCGGTCTGCTTCTGGTCGCCCGAGAGGCGGCTCATGAAGTCCTTGGTGCCGCTCTTGGCGATGGTGCCCAGGTGGTCTATGGCCTCCTGCGTGCTCATGCCAATGCCGTTGTCCTGGATGGTCAGGGTGCGCGCGGCCTTGTCGAAGGACACGCGCACCTCCAGGTTGGACTGGTCTTCATACAGCGTGGCGTCGTTCAGCGCCTCAAAGCGCAGCTTGTCGCAGGCGTCGGACGCGTTGGAGACCAGCTCGCGCAGAAAGATTTCCTTGTTGGAGTACAGCGAGTGCGTGACCAGGTGCAGCAGTTGCGCGACTTCGGCCTGGAAGGAATGGGTGTGCTTGCTCATGCGTGTTGTTGCGTCGAATGAATCGGTGAAAGTGAGTGCCGGCACAGCCGGAACGCCCCCGCATATGGGGGCGCAATGGTGCTCTTCAAGGGGGCGCCGCAGCCAGCTGCCGCGCGTCAGTGTGCGGGCTGGTTGAGCGCACCCGCCACCACCGTGGCACGCACAAACGGGCTGCTGCGCAGCGCCGGCAGGTCGAGCACGCGCAGGCCGCCGTATTCGACGCGGATTGCGCCCTGCTCCTGCAGCACGGCCAGGGCCTCGTTGACGCGCTGGCGCGACAGGCCGACCAGGTTGGCCAGCTCTTGCTGGGTGATGCGCAGCACCTCGCCCACGCCCGGAAACAGCACCGGGTGGAACAGCGCCGCCAGGCTGCGCGCCACGCGCAGGTCGGGGTTGGTCAGGCGGTCGATCTCGCGCACGGCGATGAACTGGCCCAGGCGCTCGTTGAGCTGACCCATGACGAAGCGGTTGAAGCCCAGTGAGTGATCCAGCAGCCAGTGGAAGCTGTCTATGGGCAGGCCGGCGACCACGCTCTTGCGCAGCGCCTGCACGTTGTAGCGGTAGGGCTCGCGCTTCACGGCCGTGCCCTCACCAAACCAGCCGCCCGGCGGCAGGCCGGCCAGCGTCATGCTGGCGCCGTCGGCGTTGTCGGTGTTCATCTTCAGCAAGCCCTGCACCACGCCAAACCAGTAGGTCACGGGCCGGCCCACGCGGCAGACATAGTCGCCAGGTTCGGCGTCGCCCACCACCACGGCGGCCATGGCGCGTTCGCGCTCAGCGGGCTGCAGGCGCGCGAGCCAGGGGATGCCGGCCAGCTCCTGTGCGGAGGGCGGGCGGCGGCGCTGGTGCAGGGAGAGTTCTTGACCCATGACCGCCAAGCATGCGTGCAAAGCGCCCGACCTGGCAGCGGGAATACCACGAATCTGCTCTTGCCTGATGTTATTTTGATAGCTTATGGCACTTTATGGCAAAGCGCTTGAGCATGATTTGACTCTGCATTTTCTCCCTCTCTGGCGTGCGGGAGGGGGCGGGGGTGAAGGGGTAAAAACGGGGCGCTGCACCTCATCACCCCCTCACCCCAACCCTCCGGTATCTACACATCTTTTTTTAGCCCACAACGCTGGATTGGCGCTAGTTTTGCTCCCTCTCCCCTTGCGGGAGAGGGTTGGGGAGAGGGGGCAGGCACGCCTGTGCTCCCAGGCTCCCCCCTCTCCCCCGGCCCCTCTCCCGCAAGGGGAGAGGGGAGAAAAGCCCAGAGTCGCGGTCGCCCAGCGGGGGGGCGAGCCACGTAAAGGTTGGCTACTGGGCCGGCAGCGCGTAGCGGTAGCCGCGGAACGCCCATACCGTGCGCCCCGGCTCTATGCGCTCCAGCACCAGGCCAGGCGCGGCCTGGTCGCCCTCGTGCAGCACCTGGCCGTTGACGATGACCATGCGGTACAGCGGATTCGAGGAGTAGGTCACGCCCGCCAGCTGCAGCGTGGGCAATTGCTCGCGCACGGCCGGTGGCAGGTCGGCCTGGGCGAACACCGGGGCCGTGGCTGGCCCGGGCGCCGATGGCACCGGGCGTACCGGCGCCGGCTTGGGCGCCTGGGCCACGGGAGCCTGCGCGGCAGCGCGCTGCGGCCGTGGCGCGGGCGGCGGGGCAGCTTGTTCGGCACGCGGCTGTGCTGGTGCTGGTGCTGGTGCTGGTGCTGGTGCTGGTGCTGGTGCTGGTGCTGGTGCTGGTGCTGGTGCTGGTGCTGGTGCTGGTGCTGGTGCTGGCGCCGGTGCTGATGCTGGCGCCGGTGCTGGCGTTTGCACGGCCTGGATGGGTGCCGCGGCGCTGGCCTGGCTCGGCGCCGGCGCGGGGGGGCTCAGCACGGCCACGGCCGGCACCGTTGGCGTCGCTGACGGCGTGCGCCACAGCCACCAGCCGCCAATGGCCAGAACCCCGGCGGCGGCACAGGCGGTCAGCAGCCACATGGCGGCGCGCGCCGGGCTGCTTGCGGGCGCGGGCAGGCTGGTCACGGGTGCTGCCGGCGTGTGCAGGCCGGGCACGCTGCCCCGGCCACGTTCGGCCTGGGCGCGCCGCAGGGCATCAAGTATGTAGGACATGGGTTCAGCCTCCCGCGCGCAAGCGTGGTTCTTGCACGCCCACGGCGCGGTTGAGCATCATCAGGGTCAAGGGGCCGGCCTTGCCATCGGGCGTGAGGCCCTGGCCAAGCTGGAACTGGTGTATGCGCGCGCGCCGCTGCTCGGTCTTGTTGCCAGTGCCGGGGGCGGCCACGCCGGCCAGTGCCAGCTGCCGGTCCAGCCAGGCCGCGCCGGCGGCCGTGGCCGCCACATCTTCGCCGGGCGGCAGATTCGCGGGCGCCTTCCACAGCGTGGCAATCTGGCCGTGCCACAGCGTCGCCAGCTCGGCCACGGGCAGCTGCAGCGTGCTGCCGCCGGCACCCTCCAGGCTGGCCCGGTCGCCGTCCAGCCGGCGCAGCAGCACCGTCATGGTGCGCTCACCGGCACCCGCGTCGGGCAGCTGCAGGGTCAGCAACGCCGGTCTGTCCAGCAGGCGCAGCAGGTTCAGGCTGGCGCGGCCGTGGCGCCAGCAGCGCAGGCCCTCGGGGGCGAGCTGGGCGCAGGGGTCGGTGGCCACAGCCGGCAGGCTGGCCTGCCAGGCCTGGGCCAGCAGCGGCCAACCGGCAAAGGCACCGGCCGCGGACTGCGCAGACAGAAACTGCGCCAGGCCGGATGGCCCGGCGGCGTCGGCTTGGGCGCCGGCCTGGGCACCTGTCTGGGCGCCGGCAGGGGTGTCGGTTGGGGCGCCCGCAGGGGCGTCGGTTGGAGCGCCGGCTGGGGTGTCGGTTGGGGCGCCGGCTGGGGTCGATGCCGCCGATGCGGGCGTGGCCGGCAGCGGTGCGTGCGAGGCCACGGCGGCCGGCGCCTGGGCCAGCGCGCGCGGCGCAACCGCCCCATGCCCCGGTGGCGCCGGCCACCAGCCCATGGCCCAGGCCAGCGCGCCCAGCGCGGCCGCGCCCGCCAGGGCGCCCAGGGCCGCGGGCCACCAGCGCGCTGCGCCGGCGGCTGGGGCATCGAAGACCTCGCGCGCCGCGCGGCGCACCGTGGCCTCGCTGACCTCGCGCTGGCCGGCGGCATAGGCGCCCAGCAACGCACGGTCGCACAGCAGGTTGATGCGCCGCGGCACACCGCCGGTGAGCGCATGCACGCGCGCCAGCGCCCGGCGTGACAGTGGCGGCGGCCCCTGCAGCCCGGCCACGGCCAGGCGGTGGGCGATGTACTGGCGCGTCTCGCCCGCGCTCAGCGCCTGCAGGTGGTAGCGCGCGATCACGCGCTGCGCCAGCTGTTCCAGCTCGGGCGCCGCCACCATGGCGCGCAGCTCGGGCTGGCCGATGAGGATGATTTGCAGGAGCTTGCGTTCGCTGGTCTCCAGGTTGGTCAGCAGGCGCAGCTGCTCCAGCACGTCGCTCGCCAGATTCTGGGCCTCGTCGATGATGAGCACGTTGTTGCGCCCGGCGGCATGCTCGCGCAGCAGGAAGGCGTTCAGCGGATCGAGGCAGTCCTTTACCGTCTCCACACCGGCCACGGCGGGGCGGTGGGGCACGCCGAACTCGTCGCAGATGGAGCGCAGCAGCTCGGGCACGCTGAGCTTGGGGTTGAAGATATAGGCCACGTTGCAGTGCGCCGGTATCTGCTCCAGGAAGCAGCGGCAGACGGTGGTCTTGCCGGTGCCGATCTCGCCCGTGAGCAGCACGAAGCCGCCGCCCGCGTCCAGCCCATAGAGCAGGTGCGCCAGGGCCTCGCGATGGCGCTCGCTCATGAACAGGTAGCGCGGGTCGGGCGCTATGGAAAACGGTGCGTGCTGCAGGCCGAAGAATGAGGCGTACATGGTGGCGAGGATACAACCCCCACCCCAAGCGCCCCGCCACGGCCGCGGGCCCGGACAGGTTCAGGGTTTGACCTTTAGGGATTAACCCGCAAATTGTCGTCGCAAAGACAAGATGGCGTCAAAGTCGCGCCTACCATCGGCCGCAATGGATGGCATGGCCCGCACTGGACTGCCAGTTCCCTTCATAGATTCCACTACAGGAACCGGGATGAAGACCACATTCCCCCATCTACTGCTGCAGCACGCCGCCCAGCGCCCCGAGGCGCCGGCGCTGCGTGAAAAAGAATATGGCATCTGGCAGAGCTGGAGCTGGAAGGCAGCCGCCACCGAGGTGCGCCACATGGCCTGCGGCCTGCTGTCGCTGGGCTTTGTGAAGGGGCAGAACCTGGCGCTGATCAGCGACAACCGCCCGCATGTGTACATGGGCTTCGTGGCCGTGCAAAGCGTGGGCGGCGTGCCCATTCCGCTGTACCAGGACGCGGTGGCGGCGGAGATGACCTTCGTCATCGAGGACGCCGACATTGCCTTTGCCTTTGCCGAAAACCAGGAGCAGGTGGACAAGCTGCTGGAGGTACGCGAAACCGTGCCCGGCATCCACCACATCATCTACGACGACCCGCGCGGCCTGCGCAACTATGACCAGCCCGGCCTGATCAGCACCGCCGAGCTGGTGGCCCTGGGCGCCGCATGGGATCGCGACCACCCGGGCGTGTGGGACAACATGCTGGAGCAGCTGTCGCCGCAGGATGTGTCGGTGATCCTCTACACCTCGGGCACCACGGGCAAGCCCAAGGGCGTGTGCCAGACGCACGAGAGCTTCATAGGTGCGGCCCGCGGCGCGGCCGAGGTGGACGGGCTGGGCCCGAGCGACAGCATCATCTCCTACCTGCCGCCGGCCTGGGTGGGCGACCATCTGTTCTCGCTGGCGCAGTGGCTGGTGGCGGGCTACACCATCAACTGCCCGGAGTCGGCCGCCACGGTGAGCATCGACATGCGCGAGATCGGGCCGAGCTACTACTTCGCGCCGCCGCGCGTGTTCGAGGGCATGCTGACCTCCATCCAGATCCGCATGGAGGACGCGGCCCCGTTCAAGCGCCGCATGTACGAAAAGGCCATGCAGCTGGCGCGCCGCGTGGGCTCGGACATGCTGGACGGCAAGCCGGTGGGCGCGCTCGACCGGCTCAAGTACCGCCTGGCCGACCTTGCCGTGTACGGGCCGCTGCGCAACGTGATGGGGCTGTCACGCGTGCGCGTGGCCTACACGGCGGGCGCGGCCATAGGGCCGGAGCTGTTTCGCTTCTTCCGCTCCATAGGCATCAACCTGAAGCAGTTCTATGGCCAGACCGAGACCTGCGCCTATGTCTGCCTGCAGCGCGACGGCCAGGTGGATCTGAACAGCGTGGGCCAGGCGGCGCCGGGCATTGAGCTGAAGCTGGCGGACAACGGCGAGGTGCTGGTCCGGGGCGTGTCGGTGCTCAAGGAGTACTACAAGCGCCCCGACGCCACGGCCGAGGTGATGGATGCCAACGGCTACTTCCACACCGGCGACGCCGGGGTGATCGACGCCAGCGGCCAGCTGCGCATCATCGACCGCGCCAAGGACGTGGGCAAGCTCGGCAACGGCGCTATGTTCGCGCCCAACTACATCGAGAACAAGCTCAAGTTCTTCTCCTTCATCAAGGAGGCGGTGTGCTTCGGCCATGACCGCGCCCAGGTCTGCGCCTTCATCAACATCGACTTCGAGGCCGTGGGCAACTGGGCCGAGCGCCAGAACCTGCCCTACGCCGGCTATGTGGATCTGGCCGGCAAGCCCAAGGTGCTGGAGCTGATCGCCGACTGCGTGGCCCAGGTGAATGCCGACCTGGCGCGCGAGGCCGGCATGGCCGCCACCCAGGTGGCGCGCTTTCTGGTGCTGCACAAGGAGCTGGACCCCGACGACGACGAGCTCACGCGCACGCGCAAGGTGCGCCGCGGCTTCATTGCGGACAAATACCGGGTGCTGGTGGATGCGCTGTACTCGGACAAGACCGAGCAGTTCATCGAAACCCAGGTGAAGTTCGAGGACGGGCGCAGCGGCAGCGTCAGCGCCACGCTCACGATCATCGACGCCAAGACCCACCCGGCCCGCGCCGCTGCCTGAAAGGCCAGCACCCATGACCAGCAAGAAGATTGGCGATGTCATCCTGGACATCAAGAACATCAGCCTGCGCTTTGGCGGCGTGAAGGCGC
>JAFEES010000581.1 GCA_018240995.1 Pseudomonadota bacterium
GGCACCTGGTTTGACGAAAACGGCTGGCGCGAACGCTCCCCGGGCCACCTGGGCAACCTGTTCCTGAAAGTCGGGCGCAACCAGGGCGATACCGCCTGGTCGCTCAGCTACACCTATGGCCGCAGCAACCTGATGGGCAACGGCCTGCTCAACCAAAGCCTGTACGACATCAACCGCCGCGCGGGCTACACCTTCTACGACCAGACGCGCAACCGTGGCGGCCTGCTGAACTTCCAGCTCACGCACGCGCTCACGCCAAGCGACCAGCTGGCGCTGGTGGCCTGGCACCGCTCCTCGCGCCGCCTGGGCAACAACGGCGACGTGAACGAAAACTGGGCCGAGTGGATCGAGGACTGCGAGAAGACCCCCGGCAGCTCCTCCTGCACCAACCCTGCCGACCCGGGCTACATCCGCAACAATGCCGTGTACAACGTGAGCCAGGCGCGCTATGGCGAGACCGGCGCCACGCTGCAATGGACGCGCCAGGCCGGCGCGCACCAGCTGGCCGTGGGCGCCGAGGTGGCACGCAGCACCTCCGACTACGACCAGTACCAGCAGGCGGCGGTGTTCGATGCCAACCGCGTCACCCAACCCGTTGCCGGCGAAGACCTGGAGCACGAGGTGTCGCTGCGCGGGCGCAACAGCCGTTTTGCGCTGTTCGCGGCCGACACCATCAGCCTGGGCGAGAGCACGCGCCTGAGCCTGTCGGCGCGCTGGAACCATAGCCGCGTGCGCAACGACCTGGGCCACCCCACGCCCTATGAGCGCGAGAGCTTCAGCTACAGCAAGCTCAATCCCGCGCTCGGCATCACGCACGCCTTCACGCCCGCAGCCCTGGGTTTTGCCAGCCTGTCGCAGGGTACGCGCATGCCGACCGCGCTGGAGCTGGGCTGCGCCGATCCGGCCAAGCCCTGCACCCTGCCGACCGGCCTGCAGGCCGACCCCTACCTGAAGCAGGTGGTGACGCGCACGCTGGAAGTGGGCGCGCGCCTGCGCCCGGCCGATGGCGTACAGCTGACCGGCGCCCTGTTCCGCTCGGTGAACAACGATGACATCGTCTTCATGCGCTCGGGCATCGCACAGGCCGGCTTTTTCAGCAACATCGGCAAGACCCGCCGCCAGGGCCTGGAGCTGAGCACCCGCGTGCAGCGCAGCAACTGGGATCTGCGCGCCAGCTACGCCTACCTGGACGCCACCTACCAGAGCAGCGGCGTGCTCTTTGGCCCCTTGAGCACGGCCAAGAAGCCCAACGCCTTCCAGCCCGGCACGCGCATGGCGGCCCTGCCGCGCCATGTGTTCAAGCTCTCCGCCGACTGGCGCGCCACGCCTAGCGTGGTGCTGGGCGGCGACTGGCTGGCCGCAGGATCGCAGGTGGCGGCCGGCAACGAAAGCGGCACCCGCCCCAAGCTCGGCAACGTGGCCGGCTACAGCCTGTTCAACGCCCGCGTCAGCTGGCAGGTCAGCCAGGGCTGGAAAGCGTATTTCCGCGTCAACAACCTGCTGGACAAGCGCTACGTCACCTACGCCACCGGCAACGAGGACGCCTTCCCCGGCGGCGTGGTCGTCAAGCCCGGTGAAGACATGGGCTCGGCACGCTTCGTCGCTCCCGGCGTGGGGCGCAGCTTCGTCGTCGGCATGCGCTACGAGTGGCGCTGACTTAGCTGCCCGGGGCCGCAAGGCCCTGGCAATGGCGCAAGTAAAAAACCCGGGATGCCTTGCGGCATCCCGGGTTTTTTTCCATCTGCAACGACTCAAGGTGCCGTCAACGTCAGGCCATGTTGCTTGAAAATCGCCAGCAGCTCGCCGTTGGCGCGCAGCGATTGCAGGGCCTGCTGCAGCGCCTGGCCCAGCTCATCGTTCTTGGCCTTGATGGCCATGCCCACCAGCCAGCCCTGGGGCGGCACGCCCGTCAAGGGAAAGTCGCTGATGGCAACATGCTGCGGTCGCGTGGGCGCACTGAAGATGGCCGATTCGGCCTGGGCGCGCGTGACATAGGCGGCGGCAGCCTGGCCCTGCAGAACCGCCTGCGCGGCCCTGACGCCATCGTCATACACATGCACCTGCGCGCTCAGCAGACGCTCATCGTGCCCGATCAGGGCGCTGGCGGCGCTGGTGCCGCGCTCGGCCGCCAGGGGCAGGCCCTTGAGGTCGGACGCGCTGCCCACCTGGGGCAGGCGCTGCGTGTCGCGCAGCAACACCACCTGCTCGCGCATATAGGGAGCAAAAATGAAGGCCTGCTTGTTTTGCTGCATGAAGTACTTGTCCACCGGCACATGCAGCATCACGTCCGCCGGGCCATAGCCCAGGTAATGGCCCTTCCAGACCATGTTGCGCAGATCGTCGTTCATGTTCTCGTCGGCGTCGAAGGGCAGCAAGGACAGCTGCAGGCCCATGGCGCGCGCCAGCGCCTGCGCAATGGACACGTCCAGCCCCTGCATGCCCTGGCGCGACTGCGCGGAAAACGGCGGATTGGCGTTGTACAGCGCCACCTTGAGCGCGCCATTGGCGCGTATGCGTGCCAGGCCGCTCGGCTCCTCCTGGGCCTGGGCCGCACCCACGCCCGCCAGCGCGGGCAGCAGCCCCAGCAGCAGCTGGCGACGCCCCAGCGGGCGCGATGGTTCAAATGCCTTGCTCATGGTTCACGGCGCGATTCAAGATAGGTTTTGATGGCCCACAGGGCCTCCTGGGACAGCATACCCTCGAACGGCGGCATGTACACCCGGCCATCGCGCGTGCGCCCGCGGCGCACGGTGCCGATGAAGTAGTCGTTGACCTCCTTCATGCAGGCGTTTTTCTTCGCGGCATCGGCCAGGCTGGTGCACTCCTCGTCCAGGTGGCGCAGATCCGGGGCAATGCCGCCGGAGATGGCCTCCAGCCCGTGGCAGCGGGCGCAGTTCTGGTTGTAGCCGGAGGAGCCTATGCGCACCGCCTCGCCCTGGGCCGCTCCCTTGCTGTAGGGGTTGTCCTCAAGCCACTTGGCGCCCACCTGCGGCAGGGTGCTGGTATCCACCGGCTGTGGCGTCACATCCCCATGGGCAAGGGCCAGGCCCGGGCCCAGCAGAAAAACGGCCGCCAGGGCCGTGCGCAGGCCGCGGCGCGCGTTGGTGTGGATGGCGAAATGCATGCAATGTCTCCTTGAAAAACTTGTACCCTGGTAAAGCAATAAACAGGCCATGTCGGTGCCAACACCACACCGCCCTGAATTTTTGACCTCGAAGCCTGCAAGACTGTTGCAAGCCCTGCTCCGCTTTGGAGCAATACGCCAGGCCCGCAGCGCATGCTGGGCCCGTGTCCGCCCTGGCATTCTTTTTGCAGCAAGGAGGCCTGACTACATGAACCCGCGAACCGCACCGCACCGACTTGCGACCAGCCATCCGCCCAGCCACCCGGCATGTGCATTCGGCAGGCGCCTGTGTTTGCCGCTAGCATGGTCTGTGCGCTGCGCCGTTCGCCCCATCCAAGCCTGTCATGAATTTGCATACCGCCGCCAGCGTGCCCGTGCTGCCCCATCTCTCACCACAACTGCGCCTGCAATACGAGACCACACATACCCGCTGGGTGCTGCTGCACCCCGACGGCAGGGTGCAGCTCAACGACAGCGCGGCCGAAATCCTGCGCCGCTGTGACGGCCGCCGCACCGTGGCCGACATCGTGCGCGAGCTGGAGGCGCTGTTCGAGACCCAGGGCATCGCCCCGCAGGTGCAGCAGCTGATCGAGGAAGGCGCGCGCCGTGGCTGGCTTGGCTGAGAGGGGGAGAGGCAATCCCCCATGGACGGCGCGCATGCAGGCGGCGCTGGCCGCTGCCGCGTGCGTGGGCCTGCCGCCCTGTGCCGCCCAGCCCCCGCTGAGCGACACGGCCCTGCTCGCCGCCACCTGCGCCACCTGCCATGGCCCGGGCGGGCGTCCACCGGCAGGTGGCGCCAGCATCCCCGCGCTGCGCGGCCAGCATGCCGCCCGGCTGCTACGGCGCCTGCAGGCGCTGCAAGAACACCGTGATCCCAGCGCCACCGTCATGCCGCAGCTGCTGCAAGGGCTGGACGAGGCCCAGCTGCGGGCCCTGGCGCAGTGGTTTTCCCGGCCGGGGCCGCGCTGATGCCGCTGTCACGCCGCAGCCTGCTGGCCAGCAGCCTGGCGTTGCCGGCCATGGTGCGCGCGCAGGGCGCCAGCGCCCGCGTGGTGGTGGTGGGCGGCGGCTTTGGCGGTGCCACGGTGGCGCGCTATCTGCGCGCCTGGGCGCCCCGGGTGCAGGTGACGCTGGTGGAGCCGGCGCTGCGCTTCTTCACCTGCCCGTTTTCCAACCACTATCTGGCTGGCCTGCGCAGCTGGGACAGCATAGGCCATGGCTACGACGGCCTACGCGCGTCCGGCGTGCGCGTCGTGCACGCGCGGGCCGAGCAGGTGCACGCCAGCGCGCGCACGCTGCGCCTGGACAGCGGCCAGCTGCTGCCCTGGGACAGGCTGGTGCTGTCACCCGGCGTGGACATGCGCTGGGGCGCGCTGGAGGGCTATGACGAGGCTGCCGCCGAGCTGGCGCCGCACGCCTGGAAGGCCGGCGCCCAAACCCGGCTGCTGCGCCGCCAGCTGCAGGCCATGCCGGACGGCGGCGTATTCGTCATGGTGATACCGGACAATCCGTTTCGCTGCCCGCCCGGGCCCTACGAGCGTGCCAGCCTGGTGGCCCACTACCTGCGCCGGCACAAGCCGCGCAGCAAGATCTTGCTGCTGGACGCGAAGAACAATTTTTCCAAGAAGGAGCTGTTCCTGCCGGCCTGGAAGGCCTTGTATGGCGAGCTGATCGAATGGGTCAGCCTGGCGCAGGACGGCCAGGTGGTGCGCGTGGACGCCCGTGCGCTGGAGGTGGAGACCGCCTTCGGCACGCGCCACAGGGCCGATGTGCTGAACGTCATACCGCCGCAAAAGGCCGGCCTGATCGCCGAGCGCACGCAGGTGACCGATGCCAGCGGCTGGGCGCCCGTGCACGGCGAGAACCTGGCTTCCACGCGCGTCGCCGGCATCCATGTGCTGGGCGATGCGGCGCTGGCCGGGCCCATCCCCAAATCTGGCTTTGCCGCCAACAACCAGGGCAAGGTCGTGGCCGCGGCACTGGCGGCCGAGCTCAGCGGCCAGGCCGCACCCGGCGCCGTCTATGCCAACACCTGCTACAGCCTGCTGGCGCCGGGCTATGGCATCTCCGTGGCCGGCATGTACCGGGCACAGGAGGGGCGCATCGTCGATGTGCCGCACACCGTGGGCATCAGCCCGCTGGATGCGCCAGCCGCCTACCGCGCTGCGGAGGCACGCCATGGCGCCGCCTGGTACGCGGCCATCAGCGCCGACATCTGGGATCGCTGAACGGCCTACCGGATCAGCGGCTGAGAGGAAATTGGCCGTGCCCGAAAGGCGCGTCAAAACGCCTCCAATCGAGGCGCAAAACGCAGTCATAGCTTGGGCTATGGCGAGTATTTGCAACGAGGAGTGGCGGTGTTTTGGCGTGCAAGGCGGGCATGGGGGATTGCCTCTCAGGCCCTCAGTTGCGCCAGCCGCCTCAGGGCCTCGCCATCGCCGCTTTGCGCCAGCGCCTCCCACAGGCTGCGGGCACGCTGGTAGTCGCCCAGCAGGCAGGCGGCCTGGGCCTGCAGGTGCTGCTGAGGGGCACCCTCCGCCGGCTGCAGCATGGCCCAGGCCGCGCCCAGCACGGTGCGCGGGTGCTGTTGCGCGCCGGCCCCGTTCATGGCTTGGTGCCGAGTACCCAGCCGGCGAGCAGCTTCAGGTCTTGCGCGCTCAGGCTGGAATGTGCCGGCATGGCGGCCCGGCCCCACTTGCCCTTGGAGCCCATCTGGATGGACTGCGCCAGCGTGGCCACGGCGTCGCCGTCGCCGGCGTACTTCTCGGCCACCGAGCTGAAGGCCGGGCCGACGATCTTCTCGTTCGCCGCGTGGCAGCTGTAGCAGCCATTGGTCTTGGCGATTTCCGGGGCGGCGCTCAGGTCGGTGGAGGCGTGGGCAGCGATGGCCGCCGCAGACAGGAAGGCAAGGAGGATTTGGTTGCGCATGATGGTGAGAGGTTCAGGGTGGACAAGGGATTGGAGTGCCTACGCATAGGCAACAACCATGCCAACCCGGGCACCCAGGCGCACCGGCCCAGCCCTGTGCCCGCGCGCAGCAGATTGCCGCGCCAGTGTTCAGAAACGAAGCACCGCCGATGCAAGGGCGTCCTGTCACCGCAGTGACAATACTCACAATTTGATAGTTACCAACGCTTACCAGCAAAGGGCTGCAGGCTGACAAGAATCGGCAATACCTGAGGACAGGCTCGCCACACGCAAAGTGTCACCCAGGCGCCACCCATCAAAACATAAAGCGCGGCCAACGCGCGTGCTACGGGGAGGGGTTGCACCGCCATGCGGGAGCTGGTTCACGGGCATTGCGCCGTCGCCTCCGTCTCGGCTGCCTTCGGGCGGCCGGAAAAGAGGCTTGTTCCACCCGCTCATCCACGCATTGGGGCGCGCCGTGCGCCCGATAGTGGAGCACATGGCCTGCATGCCCGCCAGGCCGGGAGACCTGATCGTGTTGCCACCAGCCCTGACGCCTTCCCTGCCCGCCATGTCGCTGCCGCCCATCGTGGCCCGCCCGCGCCCGGCCCTGGTCGAGGAGCGCCTGCCGTTTTCGGTGCGCGTGGTGAGCGATGCCGAGGCCCTGGACAAGGCCGTGCACATACGCCACGCGGCCTATGCACGCCATGTGCCGGATCTGGCGCGCAACCTGCTGCAGCCTGAAGCCGCCGACTTTGCCTCGGGCTCGGTGGTGCTGCTGGCCGAGTCGCACCTGGATGGCTCGCCCCTGGGCACCATGCGCATCCAGACCAACCGCTACGAACCGCTGGCGCTGGAGCAGTCGCTGGCCCTGCCCGACGACTTGAACGGCTGCCTGCTGGCCGAGGCCACGCGGCTGGGCGTGGCCGAGGGACGCGTGGGCACCCTGGTCAAGACCGTGCTGTTCAAGGCGTTTTACCTGTATTGCCTGCACAGCGGGGTGGATTGGATGGTGGTCGCAGGACGCGCACCGGTTGATCGCCAATACCTGCGTATGTTGTTTGATGATGTGTATCCGGGCATGGGCTACATACCTCTGCGCCATGCCAGCAATTTGCCGCACCGCGTGATGAAGTTCGAGGTGGGCACGGCCCAGCAACGCTGGGCCAGCGTGAACCACCCGCTGCTCAAGTTCATGGTCGAGACGCGTCACCCCGACATCAGCCTGGACGCGCCGCAGGCGCCCAGTGGCGTGGTTGAGGGGGCCATCGACCCAATGCTGCAACAAGCCCCGGCGCAGGTCATGTAGGCTCAGCCAGAAGCAAAACCGTTCAGTGACCAAACTGCCGCGGCGGCAGGTCGCCGGGCTGCCGTGGTACGGGCCAGGCCTGCAACACCAGGGACTGCAGCAGGCCCGGATCGCCCACGAAATCCGCTGCCGAGCGCGCCGCGAGTATCTGCTCCGGTGCCTGTGAACGCGCAATGGCAAAGCCCTGCACATAGTCCACGCCGATCTCGGCCAGCGTCTGCACCGTGGCACCGTCTTCGGCCCATTCGGCGATGGTCTTCATGCCCAGGTTGCGCGCCAGGCCGACGATGGCCTCGACGATGGCCACGTTGGCCGGGTGCTGGTTCATGTTCACGATGAAGCTGCCGTCGATCTTCAGCAGGTCGCCCTTGAGCTGCTTGAGGTAGGAAAACGAGGTGTAGCCGGCGCCGAAGTCATCAAACGCCACCTTGGCACCCAGGCCGTGCACCTGGGCGATGAAGCGGCGCGTGTTTTCCAGGTCGTGCAGGGCCACGCTCTCGGTGATTTCCAGGCACAGGCGCGGTGCCACGTCGGCGTAGGCCTGCAGCAGGCGCACGGCATCCTGCAGAAAATTCTCGTCATTCAGCGAGGCGCCGCTGAGGTTCATGCAGATGAAGCGCGTGCGCTGCAGGCGCGCATGATGCGCGCGCACCCAGGTCAGGGCCTGGCGCAGCACCCAGCGGTCAATGAGCCCCATGCAGCCACTGTTTTCCGCGGCCGTGATCAAGCGCGGCGTGGGCACATGCTGGCCATCGGCATCGTGCATGCGCAGCAATACCTCGAAGTTCAGCGACTGGTCGGGCTCGTGCAGCGACATGATGGGCTGCATCTCCAGGTACAGGCCTTGCAGTTCCTCCGACGCCGTCAACTGGCCGGCCAGGCGGATCTCGGCCTCATGTTCCAGCAGCGCCAGCGAGTCATGCTCGAACACCACCAGCTGGCCGCCACGGCTTTTCTTGGCCTCGCGGCAGGCGCGGTCGGCGGTGGAGATGGCATCCTTGACCGAGCTGCCCGGCGCCACCTCGATCAGACCCATGGAGCCGCGCACATGGAACGATCTATCCCCTACGCGGTAAGGCATGCCACCGATCTGGTGGATGATGGCCTGGCACAGCGCCCTGGCCTGCTCCATGCCGCAGCCGGGCATGAGGATGATGAACTCGTCGCCTCCCATGCGCCCGGTCTGCATGCCCCCCTGTAGCAGCCCGGTGACGCGGGCACAGACCTGGCGCAGCACCTCATCGCCGGCATGGTGGCCAAACAATTCATTGATCAGCTTGAAGCGATCTAGATCCAGATAGGCCAGCGCCAGCGCCGGACCGGTCTGCGCGGACTGCAGGGCCCACTCCAGCTCCGCGCGGATGCCGTCGCGGTTCAGCACCTTGGTCAACGGGTCATGGTGGGCCAGGAACTGCAGGCGTTCTGTGGCCAGGGAACGCTCGGTCACATCCTGCAGCGAGCCCTCGACTCGTGCGCCGGAGCGTGATGCCTTCACCAGAAAGCGGCGCCCGTCGGGCGAACGCGCGCCGGGGCGGCCAGCCAGCTCGAACTCCACCGCGGACTGGCTGCCCAGCGATTGCAGCATGCGCAGCCAGTCCATGGATGCGAAGTACTGATCCCAATGGTTGTGGCCCCGCGTCAGCACCAGCTGCCCCAGTGCCGCATGCAGTGCCGGATTGGCGGCAACGAAGCAGCCTTGCAGATCCAGCGTGAACAAGCCCAGGGGCATGACCTCGTAGCTGTGCTGCAGCTCGGCCTGCGCCTGCAGGCGCTGCTGGTGCTCCTGGCGCATCTGGGCCGCGATGGCCATGGTGGCCAGCAGGCTGGATGCCAGCGCCGCCGTGACGCTGTTCACCGAGCCAATCCAGGCCTGCAGCCCAAAGGCCGCGGCCACCACCTCGTACAGGCTGGACAGCAGCATCACGGCAATCGCCGCCCCATACCAGCAAGCCACTGGCGAACGCGTAATGGCAATGATGCGCACCAGGATGATCACCAGTACCAGGCTGCCGACCACCGTGGCCATCCACATCAGCGGCAGAAACTGCGCAAAGGTCAGCACGGTCGACAGCACCAGCAGCAGCGCACAGCTCCATTGCAGCCAAATCAGCACGCCTGGCACGGCGCATTTCGCCAACTCCTCGCGAAACAGCGCGCGAAACAGTGCCAGGGTCAGCACATACAGCAGCGCCACGGTTACCAGACGAACCCGCAAAAGCCATTCCACGGGCATGTTGTGCCCCAACCAATGCTGATCCCAACCCTCAGACAGCGCCCCCATGCGCAAGTTGATCAGCAGCCACACCGCAAAAAGCACATAGGTGGGGTTGCGGTTGATCAGCGCTGTGATGAAGACAAACAACACCAGCATCAGGATTCCGCCCTCCAGCAGCCCCGTGTCACGCTCGAAGGACTGCGAGGCGGTCAGCAGCGCATCCTCGCCCCACTGGAGCACCGTCAGCCGCGCAGGCCCGACGAAACCTGCCTGGCACAGCACGTGCGATCCGATGTCCAACCCCTGCAAGCGCAGGCCAAAGCCGGCGCGCGAGTCAAACAGACTACCCCGGTGCCTGGCGCGATCCGCCACGCCAAGCGGCTGCAGCCCGGGCCCGCCCCAGCAGGCCAGCCGAACCAGGTGCCTGGAGGGAAACTCGATCACCGCCGGGCCCGCCGGCTGTGCCGCGGGCACGGGAAAATCGAACCAGAACGGGGTTTCCTTGAGCTGTGTGTCGCGCAGCAGCACCGACGGCTGATCCTGCAATGCCGCCAGGGCGTCCGCGGGACTGAGCGCTGCGCCGCCATCCGCAAGCACCCGCATGGCCACGGGCGTGGGTGCGTCATGCGTGTAGTGCGGCGCCCAGGTGGCCAGGGCCAGCACCGACAGCACCAGCACCGCGCCCGGCAGGACGAAGACCAGCAACCAGTAAAAGGCGTGATCGAGCGCGCCGTGCAAACGGCTCCAAAAGGGTAGCGCGGCGGTGTGGGGCGAAGGCTTCACGGGCAACGGTGCAGACGAGGGCTTCAGGTTTGGCTCCATTGAAACGGAGTAAGCCCCAACATCAACGAAATTATCTCCCTTTGTTATTTGCGTTCTATTTTGCGCCAAACTTACATCACTTCGGGCAACTGCGCCATATCCGTCAGCACCCGCACCGCCCCGGCGGCGCGCAGCGCCTCGGGCGAGCCATGGCCCGTGCCGCCGGGGTGAAAGCCCAGCACGGTGGCGCCGGCGGCCACGCCGGCCTGCACGCCGGTCACCGTGTCCTCCACCACCAGGCAGCGTGCCGGAGGCACGCCCAGGGCGGCGGCGGCCGCCAGGTAGACGTCGGGCGCGGGCTTGGTGGCCGGCATTTCGTGGCCGCTGAAGATGCGCCCGGCAAACAAGGGGGCCAGCCCTACCTGCGCCAGCTGCATCTCCACCTTCTGCCGATCGGCCCCCGAGGCGCAGGCAATGCGCCCCTGCAGCCGTGCATGCACGGCACGCACGGCCTCGACGGCATTCGGTATGGCCACCAGCTCGGCCTGCAGGCGCGCGTTGCGGCGTGCGTAGAACTCGGCCATCCAGGCATCGGTCAGGGGCCGGCCGGTGGCGGCCTCGATGCGGGCGGCCTCGCTGCGCACGGTCTTGCCTATGAACAGGCGCATGCATTCCTCGGGCGCCAGGGGCCAGCCCGCCTCGCCCAGCATCTGGCACAGCACGCCGTTGGTGATGGGCTCGCTGTCGACCAGCACGCCGTCGCAGTCGAACAAAATGGCTTCAAAGGTCATGGGCTTCGGTGGTGGTAATCGGCACCAACGGCGCAGGGTGCAGCGCCGCCATGCAGTCGGCACCATACAGCACGACGCGGTTGCGCCCGGTGTGCTTGGCGGTGTAGAGCGCGGCATCTGCCTGCTGGAACAGGGTCTGCGCCGCCTCGGCGTCGATATGCGTTGCGGGGCGCAGGCTGGTCACCCCCATGCTCAGGGTCACGATGTCGCAGCAGGCGCTGGCGCGGTGCGGTAGGGCCAGCAGGCGCGCGGCATCCTGCAGGCGCAGCGCCACGGCCATGGCGGCGGCGGCATCGGCGCCAGGCAGCAGCACGGCGAACTCTTCGCCGCCATAGCGCGCCAGCAGGTCGCCGGCCCGGCCCAGCAGCGCCGACAGCGCCGCCGCCACTTGCTGCAGGCACTGGTCGCCGGCGACATGGCCGTAATGGTCGTTGTAGGCCTTGAAATGATCCACATCGATCATCACCAGCGCCAGGGCCGTGCCCTCGCGCCCGGCACGGCTCCATTCCTGGGTCACGGCCTCATGCAGCGCCAGGCGGTTCGCCACCTGGGTCAGCGGATCGAGACGCACCTGCGCCTCCAGCGCCGCGCGGTAGCGCGCCAGCTGCTGCTCGGTGCGCTTGCGCTCGGTGATGTCCTGCACCGTGCCGGTCATGAGCAACGGCTCCGCCGGCGACGCCTGGCTGTACTCCCCCCAGACCTCGACCCAGCGCTCCTGACGGTCGCTCATGCGGCGGATGCGGTACTGGGTCTGCAGCGGCGTGCGCTCCATCATGGCCTGGCCGTGGACCTGCAGGGTGCGCACGCTTTCGTCCGGGTGCAGCAGGCCCATCCACTGGCGCAGCGTCATGCGGCCGTCGTCGGGCAGGCCGAAGATGGCGCTGGCCATGCGCGACATGACAAAGCTCTCGCGCCGCGAGTCATAGGTGAAATACCCCACGGCGGCGACCTTTTGCGCGTTGTCCAGCCAGCGCAGGTTGCGCTCCAGCTCGCGCTTCAGGGCGCGCTCGCGCCGCCAGGCGCGCCATTGCCACAGCAGCACGGCCAGGCCCAGCAGCAGCAGCCCCAGGCTCACCAGCAGGCTCAGGCCCAGCCATTCGCGGCGCTGGGCGTCGGTGAAGGCATCGCCCACGTCCACCTTGGAGACCAGCAGCCAGGGCGAATCCGGTACCGCGCTGGCCACGGCCAGCACCTCCTGGCCGCGGTAGTCATGGGCATAGAAGGCGCCACGCACCCCGGTGGCGGCCAGGGCCATGGGGTCGCGCCCCTGCGGCGCCAGGGGCACGCGCAGCGCCGCCTGCTCGTCGCCACGCAGGCGCAGCGGGCTCAGCGACTGGGCCTCGTCGCCATGGCGCCGCAGCAGCACGGACTCTGCCGTGCGGCTGTGGTTGGGCCAGGTCTCCAGCAACGGGAACAGGGTGGTACGCGCATCCACCACCAGCCACACCGCGCCCAACGGCCGCGTGCCGTCGTACAGCGGCGCCATCAGGCCGTAGAAGGTATACGCGAAGGCCGGGTCACGGCGCAGTTCGACCACGGCCGGCTCGGCCTGCGCCAGCGCCTGCTGCAATGCCTGGTGTTCGGGCGCAGGCAGAAAGCCGCTGGCCGCACCATCGGCGGTCAGCAACAGCCGCCCCTGAGGATCCACTAGATACGCAGCGCTATAGCGCACCTGCTCCATGAGAATGCGCAGGCGCTCGCGCACCGCGGCCTCGCTGCCCGGGGCGCGTGCACCGCGCCAGCGCGCCACGGCCTGCGCAAACAGGCTGTCCTGCGTCAGCGCCGCGGCCTCGGCCATGCGCCGGGCGCGCCAGTCGGTGACGGCGCGCAGCTGCAGCAGGTTCACGGCCTGCAGGCCGCCCTCGATCTGATGGTGGTAGCGCTGCTCGCGCTCCTGGTAGATACGCGCTCCGCCCCAGCCCATGGCCGCCAGCAGCAAGGCCACGCACAGCGGCAGCCACCACCAGACGCGCGCCCGCGCCCGGTGTTGCGGCGTGGTGTTGAGAGACTTCATGGCAAAGGGCAGACAGATGGCGGCAAGACGTTCGCCAAAACGGGTATGTTATGTCACAGTTTGTATCCTGTCGCAATATCCGACTTATTCCATGCACACCTACAGCCTTACTCGTCGCTCCTGCCTGACCCAGGCGGCCGCATTCAGCCTTGGCGCCCTGGCGCCCGCGGCCGCCGCGGCGCGCAGCGGGCGGCGTGCCGTGGTGATCAATATGTCGCTGGAACCCGACAGTCTGGATCCGACCATGGCCCCGGCGGCGGCCGTGGGCGAGGTGGTGCATTACAACGTGCTCGAGGGCCTGACCCGCGTCGAGGAAAACGGCGCCGTGGCGCCGCTGCTGGCCGAGTCCTGGCAGGTCGATGGCAGCGGGCGGCATTACCGCCTGCGCCTGCGCCAGGGGGTGCGTTTTCACGACGGCGCGGCGCTGGACGCTGCGGCCGTGCGCTTCAGCTTCGAGCGCGCCGTGGCGCCCG
>JAFEES010000582.1 GCA_018240995.1 Pseudomonadota bacterium
GCCGCGCCCGCACCGGTGCTGGACGGGCCGGATAGCGACCTGTTCCTGTCGGGGTTTGCCGTGTCGCAGCCGGCCCGTGCCGAGGAAGGCCCAATGGCGGCCCTGCAGGGGCAGATCGATGGCGACGCGCTGCCGGCGCTGCAGCCGCTGGAGGCCATGGTGCGCCCCGGCGCGCCGCTGGTGGTGTCCTGCGAGCACCTGATCCGCATTGATTTCGCCGCCGTGGGCTCGGCCCTCAACTGGGCGGCCGAGCAGCAGGCACAGGGCCGGGTGGTGTATTTCACGCAGTTGCACCGCCTGGTGGCGGTGTTGTTCAACGTGATCGGCATCAACGAGCACGCGCGCGTAGTGCTGCGCAAGAATTGACGGCTCTGTGCCACCCACGGACGTGGGTGCGGCGCGCAGGCTTGTAAACGGGCGCCCGCGCCCCCATATGGCACCCTCATGGAACAGTATCACGGCACCACCATTCTCAGCGTCCGGCGCCAGACGGCGAACGGCATCCAGGTCGCCCTGGGCGGCGACGGCCAGGTCACCCTGGGCAACATCGTCGTCAAGGGTACGGCGCGCAAGGTGCGCCGGCTCTACGGCGGCAAGGTGCTGGCGGGCTTTGCCGGCGCCACGGCCGATGCCTTCACGCTGTTCGAGCGCTTCGAGGCCAAGCTGGAAAAGCACCAGGGCCAGCTCACGCGCGCGGCCATCGAGCTCACCAAGGACTGGCGCACCGACCGCGTGCTGCGCCGCCTGGAGGCCATGCTGGCCGTGGCCGACCATTCCGCCTCGCTGATCATCACCGGCAACGGCGACGTGCTGGAGCCCGAGGAGGGCATAGTCGCCATAGGCTCGGGCGGCGCCTACGCGCACTCGGCCGCCAAGGCGCTGCTGCACAACACGGAGCTGCCGGCCGTGGACATCGTGAAGAAGTCGCTGGCCATCGCCGGCGAGCTGTGCATCTACACCAACATGCACCACACCATTGAGGTTTTGGGTTGAGCGTTTGGCGTTTTGCGCCATAACGCCACCTCCTTCCCCACGCTAAACGCTCAACGCTAGACGCTAGACGCCCAACATGTCCTCCATGACCCCCCAGGAAATCGTCTCCGAACTCGACCATCACATCGTCGGCCAGGCGGCCGCCAAGCGCGCCGTGGCGATTGCGCTGCGCAACCGCTGGCGCCGCCAGCAGGTCGATAGCAGCCTGCGCCAGGAGATCACGCCCAAGAACATCCTCATGATCGGCCCCACGGGCGTGGGCAAGACCGAGATCGCGCGGCGCCTGGCGCGCCTGGCCGATGCGCCCTTCATCAAGGTCGAGGCCACCAAGTTCACCGAGGTGGGCTATGTGGGCAAGGACGTGGACTCCATCGTGCGCGACCTGGTGGAGATGGCCGTGAAGCAGACGCGCGAGGCCGACATGAAGAAGGTGCGCGCGCGCGCCGAGGACGCGGCCGAGGAGCGCATCCTGGACGTGCTGATCCCGCCTGCCCGAGGCAGCGAGGGCGAGGGCGGCGCGGCGCGCCAGGTGTTCCGCAAGAAGCTGCGCCAGGGCGAACTCGACGACAAGGACATCGAGATCGACCTGGCCGACGCGCGCCCCCAACTGGAGATCATGGGCCCGCAGGGCATGGAGGAGATGGCCGAGCAGCTGCGCGGCATGTTCAGCCAGCTCGGCCAGGAGCGGCGCAAGACGCGCAAGCTGAAGATCGCCGAGGCATTGCGCCTGCTCACCGACGAGGAGGCGGCCAAGCTGGTGAATGAGGAAGAGGTCAAGACCCGGGCGCTGAACAACGCCGAGCAAAACGGCATCGTCTTCATCGACGAGATCGACAAGGTGGCGGCGCGCCAGGAGTCGAGCGGCGCCGACGTCTCGCGCCAGGGCGTGCAGCGCGACCTGCTGCCGCTGGTGGAGGGCACGACGGTGTCCACCAAGTACGGCATGGTCAAGACCGACCATATCCTGTTCATCGCCTCGGGCGCCTTCCACCTGGCCAAGCCCAGCGACCTGATCCCCGAGCTGCAGGGGCGTTTTCCGATACGCGTGGAGCTGGGCTCGCTGTCGGTCGAGGACTTCGAGGCCATACTCACGCAGACCCATGCCTCGCTGGTCAAGCAGTACCAGGCGCTGCTGGCCACCGAGGGTGTGCGGCTTGAGTTCCAGCCCGGCGGCATCACGCGCCTGGCCCACATCGCCTACGATGTCAACGAGCGCACCGAGAACATAGGCGCGCGCCGCCTGTCCACGGTCATGGAGCGCCTGCTCGACGAGGTCAGCTTCGATGCGACCAGGCTCTCGGGCCAGACCGTGGTGGTCGATGCCGACTATGTGAACGCCCGCCTGCAGGCGCTGAGCCAGGACGAGGATCTGTCGCGCTACATCCTGTGACAGGCGCCGGCAACACGCCAAAATCCTTCATGGATCACTTGCATACCCGCATCTAAGTGCTTAATCAATAAAGGATTTCGCCTGGTTATTTCTTAAAATCAGGCTCTAAGTCCTTGATTTCATTACAAATTTTTGACGATTCCCCTGTCGCCCGGCGTGCTTTTCCTGCTACAGTGCAAAAAAGTGCAATTAAGTGGTGAAAAGTGCCTTTCGAGCCCAAAACCGGGCCGAAAGACTGGTGGTTCAAGCAGGGGTCTCGATTCGTGTTCCAAGGGGCGTCATCGCTGAGTCTCGATGCCAAGGGGCGGCTTTCCGTGCCGACCCGGCATCGTGACGCCCTGGCGGAGCAGGCCGGCGGCCAGCTGACCATCACCAAGCACCCCGACGGCTGCCTGATGGTCTTCCCGCGCCCCGAGTGGGAAAAATTCCGCGAGCGCATCGCCCAGCTGCCCATGTCGGCGCAGTGGTGGAAGCGCATCTTCCTGGGCAACGCCATGGACGTGGAGATGGATGGCACGGGCCGCGTGCTGGTCTCGCCCGAGCTGCGCGAGGCCGCGGGTCTGACCAAGGAGACCGTGCTGCTCGGCATGGGCAGCCATTTCGAGCTCTGGGACAAGGCCACGCACGACGCCAAGGAGGCCGCCGCCATGCAGGCTGGCATGCCCGATGTCCTCAAGGACTTCTCTTTCTAGGGGGCGCGTGTGAACCAGCAGCCCCTGCAACACACCACGGTTTTGCTCGACGAGGCCGTTGATGCCCTGCTCGGCAGCGGCGCCGCGCCCGGCGCCTGCTATGTGGACGGCACCTTTGGCCGCGGAGGGCATGCGCGGCTCATACTCCAGCGCCTCGGCCCTGAGGGGCGGCTGCTGGCCTTCGACAAGGACCCGGCAGCCATCCAGGAAGCGGCGCGCATCGAGGATGCGCGCTTTGTCATTCGGCACCAGGGCTTTTCGCAGCTGGGCGATCTGCCCGCGGCCAGCGTGGCCGGCGTGCTGCTGGATCTGGGCGTGAGCTCACCGCAGATCGACGACCCCGGGCGGGGATTCAGTTTTCGTTTCGACGGCCCGCTGGACATGCGCATGGACACCACGCGCGGCCAGAGCGTGGCCGACTGGCTGGCAGATGCCGAGGTGGCACAGATTGCGGAGGTGATACGTGACTACGGCGAAGAACGGTTTGCTGGCCCCATTGCAAAGGCGATTGTTGCTTGGCGCACGCAGCGCGGCCCCATTGGCAGCACTGCCGAGCTGGCCGACATCGTGGCTGGCGCGGTCAAGACCCGCGAGCCGGGCCAGAACCCTGCAACGCGCACATTTCAGGCGCTCCGGATATTCATCAACGCCGAGCTTGAGGAGCTGCAGCGCGCGCTAGAGGCCAGTCTGCAGGTGCTGCAGCCCGGCGGGCGCCTGGTGGTGATCAGCTTTCATTCGCTGGAAGACCGCATCGTCAAGCAATTCATCGCGCGCCACGCCAAGGAGGTTTTCGATCGCCGCGCGCCGTTTGCCGCGCCCCAGCCCATGCGGCTGAAGGCGCTCGCACGCGTCAAGCCGGGGGCCGTTGAGGTGGCCGCCAACCCGCGCGCGCGCAGCGCCGTGATGCGCGTCGCCGAGCGCACGGAGGTGCCGGCATGACCAGGATCAGCGCCGTGCTGCTGCTGGCCGTGATGGCCAGCGCCATGTACCTGGTGCACACGCAGTACCAGTCGCGCCGGCTGTACACCGAGCTCGACCGTGCCGTGGCCGAGTCGCGCCGCCTGGAGACCGAGCACCAGCGCCTGCAGGTGGAAAAGCGCGCCCAGGCCACGCCGCTGCGCGTGGAGCGCCTGGCGCGCGACAAGCTGCACATGCGCACGGCCACCCCGGCCATCACCCACTATGTGACGGCGGACGGCAAGCCCGTCGCCGCGCCGCAGGACGCCCCCCCAGCGGCAGGAGGCAGGCGATGAGCCGGCGCAGCGTGAACTACACCTCCAGCCCCCTGCTGGCGAGCAAGACGCCGCTGTGGCGCAGCCAGTTCATCGTGGCCCTGGTGGCGCTGGGCTTTCTCGGCCTGGCCGGGCGCGCCGCCTATGTGCAGGTGTTCGGCAACGCCTTCTTCCAGCGCCAGGGCGAGGTGCGCTTTGCGCGCACCCTGGAGCTGCCCGCCAACCGCGGCCGCATCCTGGATCGCAACGGCCTGATCCTGGCCTCCAGCGTGCCCGCGGCCAGCATCTGGGCCATTCCCGAGGACGTGGAAAGCGACAAGCCCGAGGTGCGGCAAAAGCTCAAGGAGCTGGCGCGCCTCATGGGCATGCCCCTGCCGACGCTCATGGCCAAGCTGGCCGACGAGGACAAGACCTTCGTCTGGATCAAGCGCCAGCTCGACTGGGACCTGGGCCAGCAGATCCATGCGCTGGGCATCAAGGGCATCTACCAGCGCAAGGAATACAAGCGCCAATACCCCGAGGGCGAGTCCGCCGCGCATGTGGTGGGCTTCACCAATGTGGAAGACCATGGCCAGGAGGGCATGGAGCTGGCCTTCGACAAGGAGCTGGCCGGCAAGGCCGGCTCGCGCCGCGTCATCAAGGATCGCCTGGGCCGCGTGGTCGAGGGCGTGGGCGCCGAGGTGCCGCCCGTGGACGGGCGCGACATGCAGCTGTCCATCGACAGCAAGGTGCAGTTCTTCGCCTACCAGAAGCTGCGCGACACCGTGGCCGAGCACAAGGCCAAGGCCGGCAGCGTGGTGGTGCTGGACGCCCACACCGGCGAGGTGCTGGCCCTGGCCAACTACCCCAGCTACGACCCCGGCAGCCGCGGCAAGCTCACCGGCGAGCAGCTGCGCAACCGCGCCCTGACCGACGTCTTCGAGCCCGGTTCGACCATGAAGCCCATCACCATAGGCCTGGCGCTCAACAGCGGGCGCGTCAGGCCCGAGACCGTGATCGACACCACGCCCGGGCGCATCACCATCACCGGCTCCACCATCAGCGACACGCACAGCTACGGCGCGCTCACCGTCGAGGGCGTGATCCAGAAGTCCAGCAACGTGGGCACGACGAAAATCGCCATGCAGATGCCGGCGCAGGAGATGTGGGAGACCTTCTCCGCCGTGGGCTTTGGGCAGAAGCCCCAGATCGCCTTCCCCGGCGCCGTGACCGGACGCCTGCGCCCCTACAAGACCTGGCGCCCCATAGAGCAGGCTACCATGTCCTATGGCTACGGCCTGTCGGCCAGCCTGTTCCAGATGGCGCGCTCCTACACCGTGTTCGCCAACGGCGGCAAGGTGATACCCGCGACCATGCTCAAGAGCGACCATGCGGCCGTGGGCGTGCCGGTGTTTTCCGAGCGCACGGCGAATCAGGTGCGCAAGATGCTGCAAATGGCCGCCGGCCCCGGCGGCACGGGCCAGAAGGCGCAGACCGTGGGCTACTCGGTGGGCGGCAAGTCGGGCACGGCGCGCAAGCAGATCGGCAAGAGCTACGCCACGGGCAAATACCGTGCCTGGTTCACCGGCCTGGCGCCCGTGGATCAGCCGCGCATCATCGTCGCCGTGATGATCGACGAGCCCAGCAACGGCGTGTTCTACGGCGGCGCCGTGGCCGCGCCCGTGTTCAGCGAGGTGGTGCAGCAGACGCTGCGCATGATGGGCGTGGCGCCCGACATGGCCGTGAAGCCGCTGATCGTCACCAACGCCGTGGAGGAGTCCCTGTGATGCAGCCGCTCACCAGCGTGCACGACGCCGTCGCCTTCCTGCGCGCGCGCGTCACCGGCACGTTGCAGACCGACAGCCGGCGGGTTGCGCCCGGCGACGGCTTCATCGCCTGGCCCGGCGCCGCCACCGATGGGCGCGCCCATGTCGCCGATGCCATGGCACGCGGCGCCCGGGCCTGCCTGGTGGAGCAGGACGGCCTGCAGGCCTTCGCGCTTGAAGGCGCGCATATCGCCGCGCTGGCGGGCCTGAAGGCCGCCACGGGCCTGATCGCCGCCGAATGGTTCCACCACCCCACGCGGCGCCTGCCGGTGCTGGCCGTGACCGGCACCAACGGCAAGACCAGCACCGCCTGGTGGCTTGCCGATGCCCTCAACGAACTATCAAAACAAGAGCTGCCGGGGTTTGGTGGTTGCGGCGTGATCGGCACGCTGGGCATTGGCATGCCGCCGCGGCTGGACGCCACCGGCATGACCACGCCCGACCCGGTGCGCCTGCAGCACGCGTTTGCCCAGTTTGCCGACGCGGGCCTGGGCGCCTGCGCCATCGAGGCCTCCTCCATAGGCCTGGCGGAACACCGCCTGGATGGCACGCAGATCCGCGTGGCGCTGTTCACCAACTTCACCCAGGATCACCTGGACTACCACCCGGACATGGCCGCCTACTGGCAGGCCAAGCGCGCGCTGTTCGACTGGCCCGGGCTGCAGGCGGCGGTGGTGAACATCGACGACGCCCAGGGCGCCGGCCTGCACCAGGCGCTGCAGGGCCGCGGCCTGGACTTGTGGAGCGTGTCGATCAAGGGCCCGGCGCGGCTGCGGGCCGAAGGCATAGCGCACCAGGGCGTGGGTCTGGCCTTTACCGTGGTCGAGGGCGCGCAGGCACTGCCGTTGCAAACGCGTCTCATCGGCCTGTACAACGTGTCCAACCTGCTGGGCGTGATCGCCGGGCTGCGCGCCATGGGCGTGCCGCTGGCGCAGGCGCTGGCCGCCTGCGAGCGCCTGGCTCCCGTGCCCGGCCGCATGCAGCAGCTGGCCTTCGCCGGCCAGCCGCTGGTGGCGGTGGACTATGCCCACACGCCCGATGCGCTGCACCAGGCGCTGGCGGCGCTCAGGCCCATGGCGGCGCAGCGCGGCGGCCGGCTGTGGTGCGTGTTCGGCTGCGGCGGCAACCGCGACGCCAGCAAGCGCCCGTTGATGGGCGCGGTGGCGCAGCGCGAGGCCGACGGCGTCATCGTCACCAGCGACAACCCGCGCGGCGAGCCGCCGCAGGCCATCATCCACCAGATTTTGCAGGGCATGATCGCCTCCACCCATGTGCGCGCCGAGGCCGACCGCGCCGCCGCCATTGCCCAGGCCGTGGCCGGGGCCGACGCCCGTGACGTGGTGCTGATCGCCGGCAAGGGCCATGAGGACTACCAGGAAATCATGGGCCGGCAGCAGCCGTTTTCCGACATGGAGCAGGCGCGCCAGGCACTGGCACGCCGGGGAGCCGTGGCATGAAGCAGGCCCAGGCCCCCGCCATGATGACGCTGCAGCAGGCCTACGAGCTGCTGCACGCGCGCATGCCTGCCGCGCGCCTGGTGGGCGACGGCGCCACGCCCCTGGCGCGCGTGCACACCGACACGCGCACGCTGCAGGCCGGCGACCTGTTCGTGGCCCTGAAGGGCGAGCGCTTCGACGCCAACAGCTTTTTGCCCCAGGCCGGCGCGGCCGGCGCGGCTGCCGCCATCGCCCATGGCGGGCTGGAGGCTGCCGGCCTGCCCGGCATCCTGGTGCCCGACACCCTGGCCGCGCTGGGCGCCCTGGCGGCGGGCTGGCGCGCGCAGTACGGCCTGCCGTTAATCGCCGTCACCGGCAGCAACGGCAAGACCACGGTCACGCAGATGCTTGCCGCCGTGCTGCACGCCTGGAAAGGCGACGCCGCCCTGGCCACGCGCGGCAACTTCAACAACGACGTGGGTCTGCCGCTGACCTTGCTGCGCCTGCGCCCGGCGCATGAGGCGGCCGTGGTCGAGCTGGGCATGAACCACCCGGGCGAGATCGCCTACCTGGCGGACATCACCCGGCCCGGTGTGGCCTTGGTGAACAACGCCCAGCGCGAGCACCTGGAATTCATGCACACGGTGCAGGCCGTGGCACGCGAGAACGGCAGCGTGCTGCAATCCCTGGCCGCGGACGGCGCGGCGGTGTTCCCGGCGCTGGATGCCTTCACGCCGCTGTGGCGCGATCTCGCCGGCGACCGGCGCTGCCTCACCTTCGGCCAGGACGCGGGCGAGGTGCGCTGCGCCTGCGCGCAGTGGAGCGATGGTGCCTGGGCCGTGCGCATTGATACGCCGCAGGGCGCATTCGACACGCGCCTGCGTATCGCCGGGCGGCACAACGTGACGAACGCGCTGGCGGCCACCGCCTGCGCCGTGGCCGCGGGTGTGCCCCTGGGCGCCATCGCCGAGGGCTTGGCCGCCTTCGCGCCGGTGCAGGGCCGCTCGCGCGCGCTGGCCGTGCGCTGCGCGGGTCGCGCCATTACCGTGGTGGACGACAGCTACAACGCCAACCCGGATTCGGTGCGCGCCGCCATCGACGTGCTGGCCGATCTGCCCGGCCCACGCCTGCTGGTGCTGGGCGACATGGGCGAGGTGGGCGACCAGGGGCCGCAGTTCCATGCCGAGGCCGGTGCGCATGCGCGCCAAAGCGGCATAGAGCAGGTGTTTGCCCTGGGGCATTTGAGCGCCTATGCCGCGCAGGCCTGCGGGCCCGCGGCGCGGCATTTCGAGGACATGGACGCGCTGCTGGCGGCGGTGCGCGCGGCACTGCCCGAGGTGGGCAGCGTGCTGGTGAAGGGATCGCGTTTCATGAAGATGGAAAGGGTAGTGCAGGCCATCGAGGGAGGCGGCGCATGCTCTTGATGCTGTCGCAATGGCTGCAGGGCCTGTCGCCCGAGTTCGGCTTTCTGCGCGTGTTCCAGTACATCACCTTCCGCGCGGTGATGGCGGCGCTGACGGCGCTGCTCATAGGCCTGGCCGCCGGCCCCAAGGTGATACGCATACTCACGGCGCTGAAGATAGGCCAGCCCATCCGTGGCTACGCCATGCAGTCGCATCTGTCCAAGAGCGGCACGCCCACCATGGGCGGGGTGCTGATCCTGCTGTGCATCGCCATTTCCACGCTGCTGTGGTTCGACCTGTCGAACCGCTTCGTGTGGATCGTGCTCGTGGTCACGCTGGGCTTTGGCGCCATTGGCTGGGTGGACGACTGGCGCAAGGTGGTGAACAAGGACCCCGAGGGCATGCGCTCGCGCGAGAAGTATTTCTGGCAGTCGGTGATCGGCCTGCTGGCGGCGCTGTACCTGGTGTTCAGCATTTCGGAAAATTCCAACGCGCGCGTGTTCGAGCTCTTCGTGGACTGGGTCAAGTCGGGCTTCGCGCTTGACCTGCCCCCGAAGGCCGGCCTGCTGGTGCCGTTCTTCAAGGAGGTCAGCTACCCGCTGGGCGTGCTGGGCTTCGTGGTGCTGACCTACCTGGTGATCGTGGGCGCGAGCAACGCCGTGAACCTGACCGACGGCCTGGACGGCCTAGCCATCATGCCGGTGATCATGGTCGGCGCATCGCTGGGCGTGTTTGCCTATGTCACGGGCAATGCCGGCTTTGCCAAGTACCTGCTGTTTCCCTATATCGCCGGCTCGGGCGAGCTGATGATCTTCTGCTCGGCCATGGCCGGCGCCGGCCTGGCCTTTCTGTGGTTCAACGCCCACCCGGCTCAGGTGTTCATGGGCGACGTGGGCGCGCTGGCTCTGGGCGGCGCCTTAGGCACCATTGCCGTCATCGTGCGCCAGGAGATCGTGCTGGCCATCATGGGCGGCATCTTCGTCGTCGAGGCCCTGTCGGTGATGCTGCAGGTGGCCTGGTTCAAGTACACCAAGCGCCGCTACGGCGAGGGCCGGCGCCTGTTGAAGATGGCGCCGCTGCACCACCATTTCGAAAAGAGCGGCTGGAAGGAGACGCAGGTCGTCGTGCGCTTCTGGATCATCACCATGCTGCTGTGCCTCGTGGGCCTGACCACGCTGAAACTGCGATGAACCACGAGCAGCACGATCCCCAGCAACCGGCCGAGGCCATCATGCCCGATGCCATGCCCGACGCCGCGCCAGACGCCGCGCCTGTGGCCCCGGCCGCCGCGCCCGCGTTCGACTACCAGGCGCCCGCGGTGTCCGCCGCCGCGCAGGCCAAGGAATTTGTCGCGCGCATCTTTGCCGACGTGGGCACCGCCGACGAGCCCGAGGCCGCAGCGCCCGTGGCGCAGGCCGCTCCCGCTGCCGACGCGGAGGCGCCAGCGCCCGTAGCCACCACCCGCCCCGGCGAGGGCCTGCGGCCGCTGGCCGGCCGGCGCGTGCTGGTGCTGGGCCTGGGCGCATCTGGCCTGGCCATGGCGCGCTGGTGCGTGCGCTGCGGCGCAGAGGTTATCGTGGCCGACACGCGCGAAGCCCCGCCGCAACTGGCCGTGCTGCAGGCCGAGCTGCCCCAGGTGCAGTTCATCGCCGGAGCGTTCGACGCCAGCCTGGTCGAAGGCCGCGCCCTGCATGCCGTGTACCGCTCGCCGGGCCTGAGCCCGGCCGAGATTGCTCCTGTCGCGATAGCGGCACACGCTTTGCAGATAGGCGTGAACGGCGAGTTGGATCTGTATGCCATGGCCCTGCGCGAGCTGCGCGCCAGCCATGGCTATGCGCCGGCCGTGCTGGCCATCACCGGCACCAATGGCAAGACCACCGTGACCTCGCTCACGGCGCTGCTGGTGCAATGCGCCGGCAAGAGCGTGGCCGTGGCCGGCAACATCGGCCCCACGCTGCTGGGCACCCTGGGCCAGCGCCTTGACGCCGGCGAACTGCCCGAGGTCTGGGTGCTGGAGCTGTCCAGCTTTCAGTTGGATGGCGTGAGCGGCTTCGAGCCCACCGCCGCCACCGTGCTCAACATCACCCAGGACCACCTGGACTGGCATGGCAGCCTGCAGGCCTATGCCGGGGCCAAGCAGCGCATCTTTGGCAGCCAGGCCCTGATGGTGCTGAACCGCGAAGACGCCGCCGTCATGGCCATGCTGCCGCCGCCGGTGCGCCTGAAGCTGCAAAAGCCCCAGCCGCGCGCCCATGTGACCTTCGGCGCCGACATGCCGCAGCGCCCCGGCGACTTCGGCATCGAGGTGGTGAGTGGCATGGCCTGGCTGGTGCGCGCGCACGAGGCCGACGAGACCGCCAAGCGTGGCCGTACCGCGCAGGAGGCCGAGCTGCACATCCAGCGCCTGATGCCCGAGGGCGCCCTGCGCATACGCGGCCGGCACAACGCCACCAACGCCCTGGCCGCGCTGGCCCTGGCCCAGGCCGCGGGCTGCGCGCTGGCGCCCATGCTCTACGGCCTGCGCGAATACCGGGGCGAGCCGCACCGCGTGGAGCCCATAGGCATGGTGCAGGACGTGGAATATTTCGACGACAGCAAGGGCACCAACGTGGGCGCCACCGTGGCCGCGCTTGCCGGCCTGGGCGCGGACAGGCGCCTGGTGGTGATCCTGGGCGGCGACGGCAAGGGCCAGGACTTCTCGCCGCTGGCCGCGCCCATTAGCCGCCATGCGCGCGCCGTGGTGCTGATCGGGCGCGACGCGCCGCAGATCCGCGCCGCCCTGTCCGGCGCCGGCGTGCCCCTGCTGGACGCGGCCACCCTGCCCGAGGCCGTGCAACTGGCCAGCCAGCGCGCCCACGCGGGCGACGCCGTGCTGCTGTCGCCGGCCTGCGCCAGCCTGGACATGTTCGACAACTACGCCCACCGCGCGCGCGTGTTCGTCGCGGCCGTGCAGTCCCTGGCCGACGACGCGGGCCAGAGCCTGCAGGGAGGCCAGGCATGAGCGAGCGCCCCAGCCTGTGGCAACGCCTGCGCTCGGCCGCGGGCGCACGCGAGCCCGAGGCCGCCGATGTGTTGCCGGTGCGCGTGGGCGGCACCGAATACCGCCGCACCGCGGCCACGCCGGCGCGCGTGTTGGGCTTTGACCAGGCGCTGTGCTGGGTGGTGGTGCTGCTGCTGTCGTTCAGCGTGGTCATGGTGTATTCGGCGTCCATCGCCATGCCCGACAACCCACGTTTCGGCAACATCGCCTCCACGCATTTCGTGCTGCGCCATGTGATCGCCATCAGCGTCGGCTTTGTCGGCGCGCTGCTGGCCTTCCAGGTGTCAATGAACACCTGGGAGCGCGTGGCGCCCTGGCTCTTCGTGGGCTCCATCGTGCTGCTGATCGCGGTGCTGGTCCCGCATGTGGGCGTGGTGGTCAACGGCGCGCGGCGCTGGCTCTCGCTGGGCATCATGAACTTCCAGCCCTCGGAGCTGGCCAAGTTCGCGGTGCTGATCTATGCCGCCGACTACATGGTGCGCAAGATGGAGGTCAAGGAGCGGTTCTTCCGTGCCGTGCTGCCCATGGGCGCGGCCGTGGCCATCGTCGGCGCGCTGTTGCTGGCCGAGCCCGACATGGGCGCCTTCATGGTGATCGCCGTGATCGCCATGGGCATCTTGTTCCTGGGCGGCGTGAACGCGCGCATGTTCTTCCTCATCGCCGCGATTTTGGTGGGCGCCTTTGCCATGATCGTCATGACCAGCCCCTGGCGGCGCGAGCGCATCTTCGCCTACCTCGACCCGTTCAGCGAGGCGCATGCGCTGGGCAAGGGCTACCAGCTCTCGCACTCGCTGATCGCCATCGGCCGCGGCGAGATCTTCGGCGTGGGCTTGGGGGGCAGCGTGGAAAAGCTGCACTGGCTGCCCGAGGCGCACACCGACTTCCTGCTGGCCGTGATCGGCGAGGAGTTCGGCCTGGTGGGCGTGCTGGTGCTCATTGTGCTGTTCCTGTGGCTCACGCGCCGCATCATGCAGATCGGCCGCCAGGCCATCGCGCTGGACCGCGTGTTCTCGGGCCTGGTGGCCCAGGGCGTGGGCGTGTGGATGGGTTTCCAGGCCTTCATCAACATGGGCGTGAACCTGGGCGCGCTGCCCACCAAGGGGCTGACGCTGCCCTTGATGAGCTTTGGCGGCTCGGCCATCCTGATGAACCTCGTCGCCATTGCGGTGGTGCTCAGGGTGGACTATGAAAACAAGCTCCTCATGCGCGGAGGCCGCGTATGAGGAGCTTGTTTCAACACAATAAGTTGCCACAGCGCGCATGCGCTGTGGGGCGCGTAGCGCCGATGCGGGGAGGGCGGGTATGACTGGCCCCAAGACCGCCCTCATCATGGCCGGCGGCACCGGCGGCCATATCTTTCCCGGCCTGGCCGTGGCTCAGGAGCTGCGCGCACGCGGCTGGCGCGTGCACTGGCTGGGCACGCCCGGCAGCATGGAGTCGCGCATCGTGCCGCCGCAGGGTTTTGCACTGGAGACGATCGACTTTTCCGGCGTGCGCGGCAAGGGCCTGCTGACGCTGGCGCTGCTGCCGCTCAATTTGCTGCGCGCCTTCTGGCAGGCGCTGGCCGTGGTGCGGCGCGTCAAGCCCGACGTGGCCATTGGCATGGGCGGCTACGTCACCTTCCCCGGGGGCGTGATGGCCGTGGCCGCCGGCAAGCCGCTGGTGCTGCACGAGCAGAACTCGGTCGCCGGCATGGCCAACCGGGTGCTGGCCAGCATGGCGGATCGCATCTTCACGGCCTTTCCCGGCGTGTTCAAGAAGGGCCAGTGGGTGGGCAACCCGCTGCGCGCGGCCTTCACGCAGCAGGCCGACCCGGCCGAGCGCTTTGCCGGCCGCCAGGGGCCTTTGAGGCTGCTGGTGGTGGGTGGCAGCCTGGGCGCGCGCGCGCTCAACGACATCGTGCCGCAGGCGCTGGCCTTGCTGCCTGCCGATCAACGCCCCAGCGTTACGCACCAAAGCGGCGCGGCCCA
>JAFEES010000583.1 GCA_018240995.1 Pseudomonadota bacterium
CCCACAGGCCCTGGCCGTAGACGCGGTCGGTGGTCACACCGCCCTCGCCGCCAAAGAACTCGGGGAACATCAGCGCCATGGCGGCGATCAGCTCGCCAATGCCCAGCGTGATCATGGCAAAGGTGGTGCCGGACTTCTTCGTCGTCACATAGCCCAGCAGCACGGCAAACAGCAGCCCCGCCAGCCCACCCACCAGGGGCATGAAGACCAGCGGCAACGGCAGCTCGCCGCGCCCGGCCATGTTGATGGCGTGGATGGTCAGAAAAGAGCCCAGCCCGGTGTACACCGCATGGCCGAAACTGAGCATGCCGCCCTGGCCCAGCAGCATGTTGTAGGACAGGCAGATGATGATCAGGTAGCCCATCTGCGCCAGCATGGTCAGCGCCAGGCTGCTGGTGAACACATGCGGCGCGGCGATGAGCAGCAGCGCAAACAGCGTCCAGACCATGAAGCGCCCCATGTTCCAGGGCTTGAAGCGGTAGTGGGTGGCAGACATGCATCAATCCTCGCGCGTGCCCAGCAAGCCCTTGGGGCGCAGGATGAGTATCAAAACCAATAGCAGGTAGGGTAGTATGGGCGCCACCTGCGAGATGGTGAGCTTCAAGACCGGCCAGCCCACGCTGCCCTCCCCCACGCGCATGCCGAAATGCGCCAGCAGCCCGGCCAGCGAATAGTCCAGCGCCACGGCGAAGGTCTGCACGATGCCGATCAGCAGCGACGCCAGGAACGCCCCGGCCAGCGAGCCCATGCCGCCCACCACCACCACCACGAAGATGATGGAGCCCACGGATGCGGCCATGGCCGGCTCGGTCACATAGGTGTTGCCGCCTATCACCCCGGCCAGGCCCGCCAGCGCGCAGCCGCCGCCAAACACCAGCATGAACACGCGCGGCACGTTGTGGCCCAGGGCCTGCGCCATCTGCGGGTGTTTCAGCGCCGCCTGTATCACCAGGCCTATGCGCGTGCGCGTCAGCACCAGCCACACGGCTAGCAGCATCAGTAGCGCCACCAGCATGATGAACGAGCGCGAGCGCGGAAACTGCGTGCCATACAGCGTGAACAGCGGCCCCTGCAGCAGCGCCGGCAGGCCATAGGGCACGGTGGAGCGGCCCCACAGCAGCTGCACCAGCTCCAGCACCAGGTAGGACAGGCCGAAGGTGACCAGCAGCTCGGGCACATGGCCAAAGCGGTGCACGCGACGCAGGCAGTAGCGCTCGAAGGCTGCGCCCAGCACGCCCACGGCCAATGGCGCCACGACCAGCGCCGGCCAAAAACCGATCAGGCCCGACAGCGTGTAGGCGAAGTAGGCACCCAGCATATAAAAGCTGGTGTGGGCAAAGTTCAGCACGCCCATCATGCTGAAGATCAGCGTCAGCCCGGAGCTGAGCATGAACAGCAGCAGCCCATAGCTCACGCCGTTGAGCAGCGAGATCACGAAAAACTCAAGAGTCATCAATCAACAAGGCCCGATGGCAGCCGAAAAAAGGGCCCGAGCGAGTCGGGCCCCAAGGATTGCCCCGCCTGGAGCAATGCGTGCAATGTCAGCCGGGCCGCTTCATCTGGCATGAGGTCGGCGTGCTGGCCACATAGGGCTCGAAGTATTTCACGGGCACAAAGGTGTAGCCGGTGTTTTCGGAATCCAGCGGGTACTTGGCATCGGCCTTTTCCCAGCGCGTGATGTACAGGCCCTGCTGCAGCTGGTGATCGGCCTTGCGCATCTCCACCTCGCCATTGAAGCCCTTGAACTTCATGCCCTCCATGGCCGCCGCCACCTTCACCGGGTCGGTGCTCTTGGCACGCTGGAAACCCTCGGTCAGCATGGCAAAGCCCTGGTAGATGGAGGCGGTGTACATGTCGTCATGGAACCTGGCCTTGTAGCCGCGCACGATGGCGTTGATCGGCCCCTCGTGGTTGGGGTGGCCGTAGCCCACCATGTAGACCTTGCCGGCGGCCGCCGCGCCCAGCGCCGTGGGCGCGCCCGTGGCCACGGCGTAGTAGGTGTAGAACTTGACGTTGTTCAAACCCGCGTCATTCGCGGCCTTGATGAGCAGCGCCAGGTCCGAGCCCCAGTTGCCGGTGATGACGCTGTCGGCGCCCGACTGCTTGATCTTGGCAACATAGGGCGCGAAGTCGCGCACCTGGGCCAGCGGCGCCAGGTCGTCGCCCACAATGTCCACGTCGGCGCGCTTGCGTTTGAGCATCTCCTTGGCGTACTTGCTGACCTGCTGGCCGTGCGAGTAGTTCTGGTTGATCAGGTAGACCTTCTTGACGTCGGGCAGATCCTTCATGTAGGTGGTCAGCGCCTCCATCTTCATGGAGGTGTCGGCGTCGAGGCGGAAATGCCAGTAGCTGCACTTGCTGTTGGTCAGATCGGGATCGACGGCCGCGTAGTTGAGGTAGACCACCTCCTTGCCCTTGTTGCGCGCGTTGTGCTTGTCCAGTGCGTCGATGATGGCCAGCGCCGGGCCCGAGCCATTGCCCTGCACCACGTAGCGCACGCCCTGATCCATGGCCGAACGCAGCGCGCTGGTGGTCTCCTGCGGGCTGAGCTTGTTGTCTATGGCAATGATCTCGAACTTCACGCCGGCGGCGTTGTTCTTGCTGAACTCCTCGGCCAGGTACTGCCAGCTCTTCATCTGGTTCGTGCCCAGCGCCGCCATCAGGCCCGACAGCGGATCCAGCCAGGCGATCTTGACGGTTTCACCCTTTTGGGCAAATACGGATCCAGCACTTGCCAGCATTGCGCAGGCAGCTATCGTTTTAATGGCAAACCCCATGCTTGTCTCCTTCCTTCATATGTTTGAGGCACAGCGTACAGGCAGGCCACACAAGCCTTCTTCAGGGATAGCCCGTAGCGGCTATCGCGCATGCGACCGGCGTGCTCACAACCCCGGCAGCCGGTAGTCGACGAGCTGCTCACGCAGCCGGGTCTTGAGCATCTTGCCCGTGGCGCCCAGCGGAATGGCATCCACGAAGACCACGTCGTCCGGCACCTGCCACTTGGCCGCCTTGCCCTCGTAGAAGGCCAGCAGCTGCTCGCGCGTCAACTCCTGGCCCGGGCGCCTGACGACGACGACGATGGGCCGCTCGTCCCACTTCGGGTGCGGCATGCCCACGCAGGCGGCCATGGCCACGGCCGGGTGGGCCATGGCGATGTTCTCGATGTCGATGGAGCTGATCCACTCGCCGCCGGACTTGATCACGTCCTTGCTGCGGTCGGTGATATGCATGTAGCCGTCGGCGTCGATCGTCGCCACGTCGCCCGTGGGCAGCCAGCCGACGCCGTTCTCGTCCCGCACCAGCGGGCATTCGCCCTTGTAGTAGGTATCCAATATCCAGGGGCCGCGCACCATCAGATCGCCATAGGTCTTGCCGTCCCAGGGCTGCTCGCTGCCGTCGGCGCCGACGATCTTCATCTCCACGCCATACACGGCGCGGCCCTGCTTTTCCAGGATGTGCATCTGCTCGTCATGGGGCAGGTGCAGGTGCTTGTTCTTGAGTGAGCACAGCGTGCCCAGCGGGCTCATCTCGGTCATGCCCCAGGCGTGCAGCACCGACACGCCGTAGCCCTCCTTGAAGGCGGTGATCATTGCCGGCGGGCAGGCCGAGCCGCCAATCACGGTGCGCTTCAGGCTGCTGAACTTCAGCCCGTTGCTCTTCACATGGGTCAGCAGCATCTGCCACACCGTGGGTACGCCGGCGGCAAATGTCACCTCCTCGGCCTCCAGCAGCTCGTGCACCGACTTGCCGTCGAGCGCCGCGCCAGGGAACACCAGCTTGCAGCCGGTGAGCGCGGCCGAATACGGAATGCCCCAGGCATTGACGTGGAACATGGGCACCACGGGCAGCACGCTGTCGCGCGCCGACAGGCACATCACGTCCGGCAGCGCCGCGCCGTAGGCGTGCAGCGTGGTGGAGCGGTGGCTGTACAACGCCGCCTTGGGATTGCCCGTGGTGCCACTGGTGTAGCACATGCTGGAGGCCGTGTTCTCATCGAACACCGGCCAGTGGTATGCGGTCGAGGCGCCGCCTATCCAGGCCTCGTAGCTCACCAGGCCGGGTATGCCCGAGTCCGCCGGCAGCTTGTCCGCGTCGCACATGGCCACCCATTGCTTCACCGTGGGGCATTTGGCGTGCACCGCCTGCACGATGGGCAGGAAGGTCATGTCAAAGCACAGCACCTGATCCTCGGCGTGGTTCATGATCCAGGCGATCTGCTCCGGATGCAGGCGCGGGTTGATGGTGTGCAGCACGCGGCCAGAGCCAGAGACGCCGAAGTACATCTCCATGTGGCGGTAGCCGTTCCAGGCCAGCGTGGCCACGCGGTCGCTGAACTGCAGGCCCATGGCGTCCAGCGTGTTGGCCAGCTGGCGCGCGCGCCGCGCCAGGTCGCGGTAGGTGTAGCGGTGGATGTCCCCCTCCACCCGGCGTGAGACGATCTGCCCGTCGCCATGGTTGCGCTCGGCAAAGGTGATCAGGGACGAAATCAACAGCGGTTGGTTCTGCATCAGGCCCAGCATGGGTGCTCCTTTGTGGCTCGGTGGTTCGGAAAATCGCCACATCCTAGCGGCGCGCGGACTGCCTCCCATAGCCAAATGATCAGGAAAAACCCAGCACCGGCGCTCCGGGCCCATGGCCTTTGTCCACTGCGGGACATCGCCCGCACGGGACAATCCCAGCATGACTTCAGCCCCGGCCTGCGCCGCGCCCGCGCCCCCATCCGCAACACCGCCCATGCCGCCGCTGCTGGGCGATTGGCGCCACGGCTTTGCCGCACTCGGCCCAAGCTTTTTTACCGAGCTGCCACCCACACCCCTGCCCTCCCCGCACTGGGTGGGCGTTAGCGGCGCGGTGGCTGCGCTGCTAGACCTGCCCAGCGGCTGGCAGCAGCGCGCAGACGCCCTGCAGGTTTTCACCGGCAACGCCCTGCCCCCGGGCAGCCAGCCGCTGGCCAGCGTGTACAGCGGCCACCAGTTCGGCGTCTGGGCCGGCCAGCTGGGCGACGGGCGCGCCATCCTGCTGGGCGAGACGGCTGGCGGCCAGGAAATCCAGCTCAAGGGCTGCGGGCGCACGCCCTATTCGCGCATGGGCGACGGGCGCGCCGTGCTGCGCTCGTCGATACGCGAATTCCTGTGCAGCGAGGCCATGGCCGCACTGGCCATACCCACCACGCGCGCGCTGTGCGTGACCGGCTCGCCCCAACCCGTGGCGCGCGAGGAGCTGGAAACCGCCGCCGTGGTCACGCGCGTGGCGCCAAGCTTCATACGCTTCGGCCACTTCGAGCATTTCGCCGCGCGCGGGCAAGAGGTCGAGCTGCGCCAGCTGGCCGACTACGTCATCGACCGCTACTACCCCGCATGCCGCGGCGCCGCCAACCCATACGCCCGGCTGCTGCAATTGGTGAGCGAGCGCACGGCGGCGCTGCTGGCGCAGTGGCAAGCGGTGGGCTTTTGCCACGGCGTGATGAACACCGACAACATGAGCATTCTGGGCCTGACCATAGACTACGGGCCGTTCCAGTTCCTCGATGCCTTCGACCCCAACCACATCTGCAACCACAGCGACCACCTGGGCCGCTATGCCTTCAACCGCCAGCCCGGCGTAGCCTACTGGAACCTGCTGTGCCTGGCCAAGGCCCTGCTGCCGCTGATACGCGACGTGGAACAGGCGCAGGCGGCGCTGGACGACTACGAGCCAGTGTTCGTTGAGCAATTCATGGCCCGCATGCGCGCCAAGCTGGGCCTGCTGCGGACAAGCGCGGGCGACGAAACCCTGGTGGACGGCCTGCAGCAGCTACTGGCCGCCGGCCGCGTGGACTACACCATCTTCTGGCGCCGCCTGTCGCACGCCGTGGCCAGAGGCGATTTCGAGCCCGTGCGTGACATGTTCGCCGACCGCGCCGCGTTCGATGCCTGGTTGCTATCGTATAAAGAGCTTCTGGCGCGTGATGACAAAGCGCTTTCAGCCGATTTGATGCTGAAAACCAACCCGCGCTTCGTGCTGCGCAACCACCTCGCCGAGCAGGCCATAAGCGCCGCGAAACTTGGCGACTTTTCTGAACTCCAAACCCTGCAGACCCTGCTGGCTCGGCCATTCGATGAACACCCGGGGTTTGAGGCCTACGCCGACTTTCCGCCCGACTGGGCGTCCACCATCTCCATCAGCTGCTCCTCATGACCTACGCAATACAAAAGACCGACGCCGAATGGCAAGCCCTGCTGCAGGGCAAGGGCGCCGAGCCGGCGGCCTTCCAGGTCACGCGCCACGCCGCCACCGAGCGCCCATTCACCGGCAAATACGAAGGCCATTGGGCCGATGGCAGTTACCACTGCATGTGCTGCGGCGCCAAGCTGTTTGACTCCGGCACCAAGTTCGACGCGGGTTGCGGCTGGCCCAGCTTTTCGCTGGCCGTGCCCGGCGCCATCCAGGAGATCGAGGATAGAAGCCACGGCATGCTGCGCGTGGAGACGGTGTGTGCACAATGCGGGGCGCACCTGGGCCATGTCTTTCCCGACGGCCCCGCCCCCACCGGCCTGCGCTATTGCATGAACTCCGCCTCGCTGGCCTTCGAACCTCCGGCTCCATGAAACTGCTCCTAGATTTTTTTCCCATCATCCTGTTCTTCGTGGCCTTCAAGGCCTGGGGCATCTACGTGGCCACGGGCGTGGCCATCGTCGCCACCATCGCGCAGATCGCCTACATCCACTTCAAGCACGGCAAGGTCGAACCCATGCAGTGGCTCAGCCTGGGCGTGATCGTGCTGTTTGGCGGCGCCACCCTGCTGGCGCAAAGCGAAACCTTCATCAAATGGAAGCCCACGGTGCTGTACTGGCTCATGGGCGGTACGCTGCTCGTCGGCCAGCTACTGTTTCGCAAGAACTTCATCCAGTCGCTGATGAAAGCCCAGATCGAACTGCCCGCGCCCGTGTGGCGCAACCTGAACTGGGCCTGGGCCGGCTTTTTTGCCGCCATGGGCGTGCTCAACCTGTGGGTGGCCTACCACTTCGATACCGACACCTGGGTCAACTTCAAGCTGTTTGGCGGCATGGGCCTGATGCTGGCCTTCGTCATCGCCCAGGCCCTGTACCTGAGCCGCCACATGAAGGAAGGCGACGCCACGCCAAAGGACGCACAACCATGACCGCGACCCCCATCGCCATCACCGCCGAGGCCATGCAGGCACGCCTGCGCGAGGTTCTAGCACCCACCCAGCTCGAAGTGCTGGACGAAAGCTGGCAGCACGAGGGTCACGCGGGCGCCAACGGCACGGGCTTTGGCACGCATTTCCGGGTGCGCATCGCCTCGCCCCTGTTTGCCGGCCAACGCAAGGTGGCGCAACATAGGCTTGTGTATGATGCGCTGCAGATTTTTATTGACCATGGCGCACATGCCATCGCCATTGAAACTCTCTGACCCAGCCTCACTCTAAGAACCTGCAGGCCCGACGGCCCGCAGACTTATTTCCTCCCTGTGGACTCCCAATGAAGAAATCGCTCTTGTCCGGCCTCTTGGCCGCAGCCGTGCTGGGCACGATGGCCCTGCCCGTTGCCGCGCAAAACCTCGCCATCGTGAATGGCAAAGCCGTTCCCAAGGAACGCGTCGAAACCCTCAAGCAACAGGTCGAGCGCTCGGGCCGCCCCATCTCGCCGGAGATGGAAAACCAGATCAAGGAAGAAGTCATCGCCCGTGAAATCTTCATGCAGGAAGCGCAAAAGCGCGGCCTGGAAGCCACCCCCGACTACAAGGCGCAGATGGAGCTGGCGCGCCAGACCATCCTGATCCGTGAACTGTTCGTGGACTTCCAGAAGAAGAACCCGGTGACCGATGCCGAGATCCAGGCCGAATACGACAAGTTCGTGGCCGCCAACGCCGGCAAGGAATACAAGGCCAGCCACATCCTGGTGGAAAAGGAAGAGGACGCCAAGGCCATCATCGCCGCGCTGAAGAAGGGCGCGAAGTTCGAAGAGATTGCAAAGAAGCAGTCCAAGGATCCCGGATCCGGCGCCCGCGGCGGCGACCTGGACTGGGCCAGCCCGAGCAGCTACGTGCCCGAGTTCACCGAGGCCCTGGTAAAGCTGGAAAAGGGCAAGACGACGCAGACCCCGGTGAAGAGCCAGTTTGGCTGGCATGTCATCCGCCTGGACGACGTGCGCGACGCCCAGTTGCCCAAGCTCGACGAGGTCAAGCCCCAGATCGCCCAGCAGCTTCAGCAGCAAAAGCTGGCCAAGTTCCAGGAAGACCTGCGCACCAAGGCCAAGGTCGAGTAACTACGCTCTCCTGACGCACCACACAACGCGGCCCTTCATGGCCGCGTTTTTCATGTCCGCATAAGCCAGCCCAGCAGCATCAGGGCGCCAATCATGACTGGCTGGTGCAGCATGTAGTAACTCAGGCTGTAGCGGCCCAGCAGTACCAGGGCCGCGCCGGCGCGTGGCATGGGCTGGACAAGCCTGCGCTGCTGGCGCGCCAGCAGCCATTGGCCGCCGGCCATGCCCCACCACATCACGCCCAGCCAGGGGAACAGCGGCACATAGTCCTCGGTGAACGGCTTTTGCGTCACCCAGCCGATCCAGTTCAGCCCACGGCCGTTGAAATACCCCGCCAGCGCAGCCAACGGCCCGCCAAGTGCCCAGGCGGCCAGCCATGGCGAGGCCAGGGCCAGCAGGCCTGCGAGCCACAGCCAGCGCCCCCAACCCGCGCTCAGGCGCACCACGAGCAGCATCAAGGCCATGCCATGCAGCACGCCAAAGTAGATGAAGCTGCGCGGAAACATCAGGTATGAGCCCGCGCTCACGAGCAGCGCGCAAGCCACGATCTGCCCCCAGCGCCGCCAAAAGCGCGGCCAGGTCAGCCGCCTGTGCCAGGCCACGGCCTGGCCCAGACCGGCGCACAACAGGAACAGGCTGACGATCGCGGTGCGCTGCAGCGTCCAGAACGGGTCGGCAAGAAAGTCCTGCTGCCAATAGCCAAAATAGCTCAGGTCAAAGCAGAAGTGGAACGCCGTCATCCACACCATGGCCAGGCCGCGCAGCGCGTCCACCGGTGCGTAACGCGCAGCGGTGGCGCGCACCCCAGGCTCAGATGGTGGCAACGGCGCCATTGGGTACGGCTTCATCGGCCCAGGCCACGCGGTTGCGCCCCTGGGCCTTGGCCGCATACAGCGCCGCATCAGCGCGGCCCAGCAGGCCAAGGGGCGTTTCCTGGCCGGGCTGCAGCTGCGCCGCGCCGATGGAGACGGTGACGCGGATGCTGGCACCCGAGGGCAGGAACACAACCGCGGCCTGCACCGCCGCACGCAGGCGCTCCAGCAGCCCGGCGCCGTTGTCTGCCGTGGTGTTGCCCATCAACAAGACAAACTCCTCGCCTCCCCAGCGCGCCAGCATGTCGGTAGACCGTATGCACGCGCTCACCGTCTGGGCAAACGCCGTCAGAACCAGGTCGCCAGCGGCGTGGCCATGGGTGTCATTGATGTTCTTGAAGTTGTCCAGATCCAGCTGTGCCACCAGCAACGGTTGCTGGTTGCGCTGCACGCGCACGCCCTCCAGGTGCAGCATCTCCAGCATGAAGCGGCGGTTGTGCAACCCGGTCAGCTCATCGCGGATGGCACGCTCGCGCTCATTGGCCGCGGCCTGGATCAGCTCAATTTTTCGCTTGCGCGCAGCCAGCACGCGCAGGTTGATGAAGGTGCAGCTCACCAGCACCACGGCAATCATCACCATGTAGGCTATGGAGAGTGCGAGCGGCTGATCGCCATGGCCCGGGCTCCATTGCACTACCGTCAGGGCAACGGCAAACACCGTAACGCCATATGAGAGCACGAACAGCATCTGGCGCGGAGACAGGCCAAACACCCCAAAAATCAGGATCACCGCCAAAATGGGCAGGGTGATGCCGCGTGCCGAGCCGGCTATCACATAGGCCACGGCAGTGCAGGTGACGGAGGCAATGATCTGAAGGAAAGTCAGCGCGGGATCCTCCCAACGCTGGCTGTAGCCGCTGCGAACGAGCGAATACACGACTATGAGCCCGAGGCAGCACACCAGGCTGAACCAATGCACCCGCCGGGAATCGGCCAGGCCGGCCGCGGCCACCAATTGCAACGCGGCGATGCAGCACAACATCAGCAGCGCCGCCATCACGGTCATGGACAGGCGTACGCGCTGGTGACGCTCGGTCGTCAACAGCGTATCCAATGCCCTTCGAACCAGGCCCGATGATGGTGGCTTGTCTTGCGGCAATACCGCCCCCCTTCTTCTTTTGGGGGAAAGTATGGCAGACGATGGCGCAGTAAGTGAGCACCAAAAACAGGGATATGTAAATTTATGTCAAATAAAAGACGTATTTTTACAATACCACAAAACAAAAAAAGGGGTTGCACCGTATTGGCACAACCCCTTGCATTCCATTGGAGCGGCGGGAGCCAAAAAACCGGCGCAAACCCGCATGAATACTAGGTTTGCATAAGGCAAAATCAAAATTGTTCCCCCGTTTGTTCCCCCACATTGCGATGCATACCCCGCCTGACCGCTTCCAAACCCACGGGGCTTGTATGCGCAAATCACAACTTAACTTAACCCCCCTGGGCAATGTCTCGCAACAGTCCGCGAACGCGGCTCGAATTACCCGCATCGGTACAAGCCAGGGAGAACCTACAAACGCACCCAACAACGCCCGAAAAGGCGCAACGCCATCGCCAGAAAACGCGCCTGTTTTCCTGCAATCCTTCGGGTATCGTTTATTTTTAGCGGGGACACCGGGGACAAATCCGAAAAACGCACGTAACCCATTGTCGTTATTGAGAAATTCTGTCCCCGGTAGTACCGGGGACAAACCGATTTTTACCGGGGACACCGGGGACAAACGCCAGCAAAAAGCGCAGTTTTTGCACATTTAAGGGATTTTCATTGGTTTTGTCTCGTTGCAGTTGCCGGGCCATGCGCAACGGAACAGCCGCACAACGGAAAAACACAATGCACATTTCCGGGCATTCATGACCGCATACCGTGGCGCTACCGGGCCACGGGCCATGCTGGGGCAAGCACCAGCACCAGCAGCAGGCCGGCGCCATGTATCAGGCCGGCGCCATCGGGCACGCCGGGCGCCATGGATCAGGCCGGGCGCCAGCACGGGCAGCGCCTGGTGAACGG
>JAFEES010000584.1 GCA_018240995.1 Pseudomonadota bacterium
GCGCCGATCCGCGCCATCACTCGGGCGGTTCCGGCGCGCTACTTCGTCGATTCGCTCAAGACCGTGTTCCTGGCCGGCGACATCTGGGCCGTCTTCCTGCCCAACCTGGCGGCCATGGCGGCGATTGGGGCGCTGTTTTTCCTGATCGCCAAGCGCGCCACGCGCAAGAACCTGGAGTGACGCGATGTTGACCTCTGCCTTCTCGTTCACCCGCCTGCGCGCCCAATTCATCAAGGAAGTGCTCAGCGTGCTGCGCGACCCGCGCAGCCGCATGGTGGTATTCGTACCGCCGATCCTGCAACTGCTGGTATTCGCCTTTGCAGCCACACTGGAAGTGCGCAACGTCGACATCGCCGTCTACAACCAGGACGCCGGGCGTTGGTCGCACGAGCTGGTGCAGCGCCTGGACAGCGCCCGCTTCATCACCCACGTGCGGCACGTGGACAGCCAGCGGCTGTTGCACGAGATGATCGACCGCGGCGAGGTGATCGCCGCGCTCGCCATTCCCGTGGATTTCTCGCGCACCATCGCCGCCGGCGACAGCGGCCGCGCCCAGGTTCTGGTCGATGGCCGGCGCAGCAACTCGGGCCAGATCACCGTCGCCTACCTGTCCACCATCGCCGCCGACGTTGGCGCCGAGGTCGTGCCCGACGCGCAGGCGCCGACGCCCGTGGTCGTGCGCCACTGGTTCAACCCGAACCTGGTCTACCGCTGGTTCATCGTGCCCGGCCTCACCGGCATCCTGGCCCTGTTCAGCGCGCTGCTCATCACCTCGCTGTCGATCGCGCGCGAACGCGAACTGGGCACCTTCGACCAGTTGCTGGTATCGCCCACCTCGACGCCGGAGATCATCATTTCCAAGTCGCTGCCGGCGCTGGCGATCGGCACGCTGCTGGGCCTGTTCATGATCAGCGCGGGCGTATTCCTGTTCGGCATCCCGTTTACGGGCTCGTTCGCGCTGCTGCTCGCCAGCCTGGTGCTGTTCATCCTGTCGGTGGTCGGCATCGGCCTGATGATTTCCGCAGTCAGCATGACCCAGCAGCAGGCCATCCTGGGGGCGTTCGCCATTGGCGTGCCGGCGGTGCTGATGTCGGGCTTTGCGACGCCGGTGGAAAACATGCCCATCGTCCTGCAATGGATGGCCCAGGCCATTCCGCTGACCCACTTCCTCATCATCGTCGAAGGCAGCTTCCTCAAGGCCATGCCGCCCGGCGACATTCTCGCCAGCCTCTGGCCGCTGGCGCTCATCGCCCTCGCCACGCTGACGATGGCCACCGTATTCGTCCGAGGACGCCTGCAATGAAAACCAAAACCCGCCACCTCTCCTCGCGCACGCCAGCCGCACCGCCGGCGTCCAGGCGCTTGCGCCCGCTCGGGCTGGCCCTGTCCTGCGTGCTGCTGACCGCCTGTGCGGCCGTGGGCCCCGACTACCGCGAGCCGCCTCCTGTGGACATCGGCAGCGGTTGGACCTTGCCTCTGGCGAGCGAATCGCAGTCCGCGGACCTGGCCCGCTGGTGGTCCGCGTTGGACGACCCCATCCTTGACCGCCTGATGGGCACGGCACTGGCACAGAACCTGGATCTGCGCCAAGCCGCGGCACGCATCGACGAGGCGCGCGCCCTGCGCGACCGCGTGGCTGGCGACCAGATGCCCACCGTGAGCGCGGGCACCAGCGTGAACCGACGCGGGCAAAGCAAGAACGGCCCCTTGCCCGTGGGCTCGATTCCCGGCATGGACGCCACCCAGACCATCTACGATGCGGGCTTCGATGCGGCCTGGGAGGCCGATCTATTCGGCGCCAAGCGCCGCGCCCTGGAAGGCGCCAGCGCCCGCCTGCAAGCCACCGAAGTCGAAGCACAGGGTGTGCGCATGCGCATCGTGGCCGAGGTCGCACGCACCTGGTTCACCGCCGTTGGTGCTGGATACGAACTGCATGCACAACAAGCCACGCTGGATACGCTGCAGCAGACCTTGGAGCTGGTGCGCCTGCGGCATGCATTGGGCGACGCATCCGCCGCCGATGTGGAGGCGGCTTATGCGCAGTGGACTGCCGTCAACGCACTGCTGCCGGACATCCAGGCCCGCCAGCGCGCCGCGGTGCTGGGCCTGGGCGTGCTCTTGGGCGCTCCACCGGAGCGTGAACTGGCATTGCTCGACGGCCCCTTGGCACCGTGCACGCTGCGGGCCCTGCCGGTGGGCGAACGTGCTGATCTTCTGCGCCGCCGCCCTGACGTGCTGGCCGCGGAACGGCGTCTGGCGGCGAGTTCTGCCGACATCGGCGTGGCCACGGCCGAGCTGTTCCCCAAGCTCTCCATCGGTGTCGGCGGCGGGTTTCAGGCGCTCAGCACGGGCAACTGGTTCGATGCATCCAGTTCACGGTTTTCCATCCTGCCGCTGATTTCCTGGCGTCTGTTCGATGGTGGCCGCGTGCGTGCCGAGATTCGGGCACGCGAGGCCGCCGAGCAGCAGGCGGCGCTGGCCTATGAGCAGGCGGTGTTGGCGGCGCTGGGTGACGCCGAGCGTGCGCTGGGCGACTACCACGGCGGGCTGGACACGTTGGAGCGCCGTGCCATGGCCCTGGATGCGGCACGAACCAGCTACGGCTACGCCAAGGCTCGCTACGCCGCGGGCGATGTTGCACTGGTGGAGCTGCTGGCCGCCCAGCGCAGCCTGCACGAAGCCGAGACTGCGGCCGCACGTGCGCATACCAGCGCCGCCGTGCAATTGGTGGCGCTGTACAAGGCGCTCGGGGGCGGCTGGGAGGTATCCAACATGACGCCAAGCGCCGCCCATTCGCCTACAGGCGCCGCCGCACCCACGCCTCGTGCAAGTCGCTCCGGCATGCCTGCAAGCGCCGCCGCGATGGAACACCTCACAAGCCAAAGCGCGGAACGTGAAACCCTTACTCACTTGATCATCAACAGGCCAACCGAAGGAGCCAAGCCATGACCACCACCGCCTTTTTCATTCCGCCCGTGAACCTGATGGGCGCGGGCTGTCTTCGTGATGCAGCCAAGGCCATCCAGTCCTATGGCTTCAGGAAAGCGCTGATCGTGACCGACCTTCCCTTGGTTCGTCTCGGACTGGTCGGCAACGTGCGCGACCTTCTTGCCAGCCACGGCGTGGATACCCTGGTTTTTCATGGAGTGCAGCCCAACCCGACGACCAAGAACGTGGCCGATGGGCTGAAGCAACTGCGCGACAACGATTGTGATTTCGTCATCTCGCTCGGCGGCGGTTCGCCGCACGACTGCGCCAAGGGAATCGCATTGGTCGCTGCCAATGGCGGAACGATCAAGGACTACGAGGGACTTGACCAGTCGGCCAAGCCGCAGCTGCCCTTGGTGGCGATCAACACCACGGCTGGAACGGCCAGCGAAATGACGCGCTTTTGCATCATCACCGACGAGGCGCGCCACGTGAAGATGGCGATCGTCGACAAGCACACGACGCCCATTCTCTCGGTCAACGACCCCGAGCTGATGCTGCTCAAACCCGCCAGCTTGACCGCCGCCACCGGCATGGATGCCCTTACGCACGCGGTGGAGGCCTATGTTTCAACCATTGCCACGCCGATCACCGATGCCTGCGCACTCAAGGCCGTGGCATTGATAAGCCAATGGCTGCGCAAGGCGGTGGCTGACGGGCGAAACGTCGAAGCGCGCGAACAGATGGCCTATGCGCAGTTCCTCGCCGGCATGGCCTTCAACAATGCCTCGCTGGGCTACGTGCACGCCATGGCGCATCAACTGGGCGGCTTCTACGACCTGCCGCACGGTGTGTGCAACGCCGTCCTGCTGCCGCACGTGCAGGCCTACAACAAGCAGGTCGCTGCGGGACGCCTCGCCGACATCGCCCGCGCGATGGGGGAAAAGACCGATGGCCTGGGCGACGAGGCCGCCGCGGACCTGTGTCTATTGGCGATTCGCCAATTGTCCGCCGACATCGGCATTCCCCACGGGCTGTCACAGCTTGGCGTCCAGGCCAAGGACTTTCCCACCCTGGCCACCAATGCGCTCAAGGACGCGTGCGGACTGACCAATCCCATACAGGCGTCGCACGAGGAAATCAGTGCCATTTTCGCGGCGGCCATGTAGCCGTCGGCGTGATTTCCCGAACCCGTTCTATCCCACCATCAAGGAGTGCCTCCATGCAAACGAACGTAGGAAACCTCGATCGCATCGCGCGCGTCGTCATCGGCCTGATCCTGCTCAGCTTGCCGTTGTGGCTGGATTCGCCGTGGCGGTGGCTGGGGCTCATTGGAATCATGCCGCTCGCCACCGGCCTGGCGGGTCGCTGTCCGGGCTATCGCCTGCTCGGCGTGAACACCTGTCCAATGCAAAAGAAGAAGCCCGAGTGAGCATCCCATGAAACTGAAATTTCTGGGCGCTGCGCGCGAAGTCACCGGGTCGTGCTTCCTGGTGGAGGCGGCGGGCCTGCGCTTCCTGGTGGATTGCGGCATGGTTCAAGGGGGATCTGCGGCGGCGGCGCGCAACCGCGAGCCATTTCCGTTCGACCCGGCAGCTATCGATTTCGTGCTCCTGACCCATGCCCACATCGACCACAGCGGGCTATTGCCCAAACTCACCCGCGCCGGGTTCAAAGGGGCCATCTACACCACTCCCGCCACGGTTGATCTGCTGGGCGTGATGCTGCCCGACAGTGCACACATCCAGGAGAGCGATGCAAAACGCAGTGCCAAGCGGTTCCGCGGAAAGGACCCGCTGCCGCCGCTGTACACGCTGCAGGATGCGCGCGAATGCCTGCAGCAGGTACGAGGCATCGAATACGACCGGGAGTTCGCGCCCCGGGTCGGGGTGCGCGCGCGCTTTCGCGATGCCGGGCACATCCTCGGGTCGGCCATCATCGAAGTCTGGGTCACCGAGTACGGCTACCCGACAAAACTGGTATTCAGCGGCGACCTTGGCCAGCCGGGACGCCCGATATTGCGCGACCCGACACCCATCGAGGACGCCGACATCCTCGTCATCGAGTCCACCTATGGCAACCGCCAGCACAAGGACTTTTCGGCAACCGAAGAGGAGATGATCGGCATCGTCGAGAAAACCCTGTTCGAACGCGGTGGCAACGTCATCGTGCCGGCCTTCGCGGTCGGTCGAACCCAGGAAGTCCTGTACCACCTGCACCGTCTCACCAGCGAGGGGCGGCTGCGGCAACCGAGGGTATTCGTTGATTCGCCGATGGCCACGGAAGCCACGCGCATCACGCGCGAGCACCTTGAGCTGTTCGACGAGCAGGCCAAGCGCTTGGCCGGGTGGCACGCGCGCGGCGAAAACCTGCCGTATCTGCATTTCACGGAAAGCGCCGACGAATCCATGGCGCTGAACCAGATTCGTTCGGGCGCGATCATCATTTCCGCCAGCGGCATGTGCGACGCGGGACGCATCCGGCACCACCTGCGCCACAATTTGCCGCGCAAGGAATGCAGCGTCCTGTTCTCCGGCTTTCAGGCGCAGGGAACACTGGGCCGCCAACTGGTCGATGGCGCGGCGCGCGTGCGCATCTTCGGCGACGACATTCCGGTGCGCGCGGCGATCCACAGTGTCGATGGGCTCTCGGCGCACGCCGACCAACCAGCCCTGATGGCCTGGGCCCGAGGCTTCAAGCAAGCCCCCGAGCAAACCTTTGTAGTGCATGGGGAGCCGTCCGCCGCGCAGGCTTTGGCGGAACTCCTGCAACAGCAGCTTGGCTGGCAGGTCTCGGTGCCCGAGCGCGGCCGGGTCGTTCCGTGGCCGGATTTTCTGGTGGTCGAGCGATGACACCGCCCGCTGATCCTGACGAGCGCCTGCGCGCCATCCTCGATTCATCCACATACCGCCTTGCGTATGAAGACACCGATTTGCTTGGCCAGGACGACCTTCGTCCGCTGCGTCTCCAACTCGAACTGCTCAAGCCCGAACGCATCTTGCGTGAGCAAGGCGTGCATTCGACCGTGGTGGTGTTTGGCAGTGCGCGCGTAAGCGATGCTGCCACTGCACGCGACCGGCTCGCTGTGCTGGAGCAGCGAGCGGGCACCATGCCGGGGAATCCAACGTTTGGGCGGGACCTGACCTTGGCCCGTCGCCGCGTGGAACAGGCACGCTATTACGAAGAGGCACAGCGCTTCGCCCAACTGATCTCTGCTCGTTTCCAGCAGGAGGGGCGGTGCGACTTCGTCGTCATCACCGGTGGCGGCCCCGGCATCATGGAAGCCGCCAATCGCGGTGCTTTCGATGCCGGGGCCCGCTCGATCGGCCTCAACATCACTTTGCCGCACGAACAAGCGCCGAACCCCTACATGTGTCCGGAGCTGGCGTTTCGGTTCCACTATTTCGCGCTGCGCAAAATGCATTTCTTGCTGCATGCGAAAGGTTTGGTGGCCTTCCCCGGTGGCTATGGAACGCTCGACGAACTGTTCGAGGTGCTGACCCTGATCCAGACCGGCAAGATGCAGCGGATTCCGGTGGTTCTGGTCGGCCGCGGCTTCTGGAGCCGAGCCGTTGATTTCGATCTTCTGCTCGACGAAGGCTACGTATCGCCATCCGATCTCGACTTGTTTACCTGCGTGGACAAAGCCGAGGAAATCATGGGTGCCTTGGAACGCTTTTACGTCGATAGAGCAACAGATGGCGCGCCATCATGATGCGCATCGGCAGCCTTCACGCGCGGCTGCCAAAGGCCAATGCGCAATGGTCGATGCGCAGTATCACGCCGCTGATTGCGTGCGCGGTACTCGGCTCGACTGCCGCCCGTGGCGCAGAGCCCGCATCCTCGGATGGTATTTCCCGCTGCCTGCCAGAGCACGCCTTGCACTGGAGAGGTGGAACCCTGCGCCTGGAGAACGATTTGTTCACCGGTACCGACCGCAACTACACCAACGGCGTGGCGTTGAGCATGGTTTCGCGCGATCTGCAAGGCGCGCTCCGCCCGGAGTGTCTGCCCCAACCGATTGCCTGGTACACCCGCTTCATCGGCTGGGCTGATCCTGAGTTCTGGCGCGACTCCGGTGCCCGGTCGGCGTCGCAAAACATCGTCGTGCGCTTCGGCCAGTCCATGTACACACCCGAGGACAAGGCACGCACCGATCTGATTTCTGACGATCGCCCGTACGCCGGCCTGCTGTATCTGGGTCTGGCATGGAATCGCCGCGTCCACCCACAGGCCGTCAGCTATGAAATACTTGATGTGCGCGAACTGACCCTGGGCGTGATTGGCCCCTGGTCGTTGGCGGAGCAATCGCAGGATCTGGTGCATCGGGTGCGGGGCATCGATCGTTTTCGCGGCTGGGACAACCAGTTGCGCAACGAACCCGCGTTCCAGATGGCGATGGAGCGCAAGTTCAAGTCGTACACAGAGGGTGCCGTCCGGCCGGGGTGGAGCGACGACGTGATCGGCAGCTATGCCCTGCGGATCGGAAACATCGAAACCGCAGCCAGCACCGGCATGGAATTGCGTGCGGGCTGGAACATTCCGAACGACTTCGGCAGCTATCCGATTCGGCCCGGCGCGGAGAATCGCCCGCCCTCGGGCGTTTCCGACCTGCGCAGAACAGAGCCTCAATCAGCGCGCGCGCCCAAACCCGGAGCGCATGCATTCCTGAATCTGGAGGCCAAAGCCGTTGCCTGGGATTTCTCGCTCGACGGGAATCTGTTTCGGCACAGCCATCACGTCAGTCGACGACCCTGGGTCGCTCAGGCAGCCATTGGCATCAGCAGCCAATGGATTGTTGCCGGGCATGGCGTGCGGCTTGCCGTGATGCGCGTCTGGAGAACCCGCGAGTTCGACCAGCAGATCGGCCATCACGCCTTCGGATCGATTGCGTTGAGCATGGAATTTTGAAATCCCGAAGCCATGCGCCCGCCTGCGAAGCATTCACCAACAACCTCCATGGAGAATCCCGTGAGTTACCTCTTGAACCCTCGACAGCTTTTGACGATCACGTTGTCAGTAGCCTTGGCCACCGCCACCACGGGACTGGGCGCGCAGTCCGCTGACGCTGCAAAGCCGATGGCGCTTCGCAGCGTCATGGAGCGACTTGGCCGTGACATGCAAGCCGTCACCGGTGCGATTTCCAAGGAGGAATGGACGCTGGTCGCCGAGCTGGCGCCCAAAATCGCCAAGCATGCCGAGCCACCTCTGGGCGAAAAGATGCGCATTCTTGGCTGGCTTGGCACGGATGCCGGGAAATTCCGGGGTTTCGATGGACAGGTCCAGGACGCTGCGAGCGCCATGGGGGATGCCGCCAAGCGCGGCGACGGCCAGGCCGTGATCGCCGCATTCTCCAAGACACAACAAAGCTGCCTCGCTTGTCACCAAAGCTTCCGACAATCGTTCGTGGAACAGTTTTATGGGAGTCGCTGACACGCATTTGTCCCAGGCCGGTTTGTATGGGGCATCACGATGAGCAACTCCCAGCCGAGCCTCATCCTGGCGCTCAATTGCGGCTCCTCAAGCATCAAGTTCGCCTTGTTCGATGCACAGGTGCGCCCGTTGCCGCGCGAGCCGCTCTGGCACGGCAAGGTGCAAGGGATTGCTGGGCCCGCGCCTGAGTACAGCGACAGTGGCACTGCACAGCAGCGCATCCATCTGGATCACGAACACCCTCACACCGCCGCTCTGGCGCTGATTCAAGCGCGCATCGTGGCCCGACTCGATGGCCGCCGCATTGTGGCCATCGCGCATCGTGTCGTCCATGGCGGCAGCAGGTACTTCGAGCCAACCGTGGTGACCGATGGCTCCATCGCGGAGCTGCGGGCCTTGATTCCTTTGGCGCCGTTGCACCAACCCTTTCCCCTGAAGGCCATGAGTTTGCTGTTCGAGCAGTGGCCCGGAATTGTTCAGGTAGCGTGCTTCGATACAGCCTTTCACCGCACGGCGCCGAAGGTGGAGCAGATCCTGCCGCTGCCGTACTCGGCCTGGGAACGCGGTCTGCGCCGCTACGGCTTTCACGGCCTTTCATACGACTACATGAGCCACGTCCTGCCCGAGCGCCACGGTGATCTGGCACGCGGCCGCACCATCGTCGCGCACCTCGGCAGCGGGGCCAGCCTGTGCGCGATGCAGAACCTGCAAAGCATCGCCACCACGATGGGATTTTCCGCGCTCGACGGCCTGATGATGGGCACCCGTACCGGCTCGCTCGATCCGGGCGCCCTGCTCTACCTGATGGAGATCGAAAAGCTCTCACTGGAAGAAGTAGGCCGCACGCTCTACAACCAGTCCGGCCTGCTCGGTGTTTCCGGGATTTCGGCCGAGCCGCGCGTGGTGGTGAAGCACGAGAGCGATTCCGGCGAAGTCGGCGAACGCGCCCGCATCGCGTTGGCGCTCTACGTGCGCCGTATCGTGCGGGAGATTGGCGCACTGATCGCAGTCATTGGCGGCCTGGATCTGCTCGTGTTCACTGCCGGTGTCGGTGAGCACAACGCCTTCGTGCGCGAGCGCGTCTGCCGCGACCTGGCCTTTGCCGGCATCAAGCTGGATGCCAATGCCAACGCCATTGATGCCCCGGTCATCTCCACCACCGACAGTCGCGTGCTGGTCGCGGTGGAGCCTACCAACGAGGAATGGATCACCGCGCGCTATACGCAGGAATTGATGGGCGCCGCGTGATGTCCCAGCCAGGCCGAACGCGCTCAGCTCAACTGACTCTGTAGCCACGCAGAGATTCATCGACATAAAAGAGGGGAAATCGCATGACCACCGCTTCCACCATCCGCCAGCGCTGGCTTGCCGGCCACGGCCCCATCGTCCATGGCGACGAGACCGTCGAACGCATGGAAATACTGCTGACCCGTTTGATCGCTGAAGGCCGTGTTGCCGACGAGACGACGGCCTACACCCTGCTTGCCGCCGCCGACCGCCTGAGCTGCGTGGCCATGAACGTGGTCGCGCACATGACCTATGCGCGCCGCATCGATCTTTCCGGCGCGGCGCTGTCAGCCGAGGACTTCAAGCCCACGCCCGAAGGCCACACCGGCGGCTCGCTGAATATGGTGCAGGCCTTCGTCGGCTACCTGCTGGCCAACGCGCTCACCGGCAGCACACGCGGCTGGATCATGGGCCAGGGCCATTGTGTCGCCGCCATCGAAGCCGTCAATGTGCTGACCGGCGATGTCTCGCCCGCGCAGCGGGGCCGCTACGACCGCAGCGAGCAAGGCCTGTCGCGCCTGTGTGCCGATTTCTATTCCTATGCCATCGATGCGCAGGGCCGCCCGGCCGTGCCGCTGGGCAGCCATGCCGGCCCCAACACCGCCGGTGCCGTGTCCGAAGGCGGCTACCTCGGCTTTGCCGAACTGCAGTACATCCACATGCCGCTGCCTGGCGAATCGCTGGTCGCCTTCCTCAGTGACGGCGCCTTCGAGGAGCAGCGTGGCCCGGACTGGGCGCCGCGTTGGTGGCGCGCGCAAGACAGCGGCTTCGCTGTACCGGTGATGATCCTCAACGGCCGCCGCATCGAGCAACGTACCCAGATCATGCAGGAAGGGGGTGCGCAATGGCTGGCCGACGACGTGCGCCACAACGGCTTCGACCCGGTGATCGTCGATGGCCGCGACCCGGCCGCGATCGCCTGGGCAATCGTCGAAGCCGAGGGCGCGCTGCGTGCGTTTGCCGCCGATCCGGATCGCCGCTATCCGGCGCCTCTGCCCTACGTGATCGCCGAGACCGAGAAGGGCTTCGGCTTTCCCGGTGCTGGCAGCAACGCCGCGCACAACCTGCCGTTGGGCGGCAACCCCCACACCGATGTCGCCATGCGTGGGCGGTTCAACGAAAGCGCGGCTGCGCTCTTCGTTGCTCCGGTCGAACTCGACGCGACGCTCACCGCCTTCGCAACCCACGCCGCCCAGCAGCGCCCGCTGGAAAGCGCGCATCCGATGGCGCACCGCCACCCCGCTGCGCCCAGGCTGCCCGAACCGCGCTGGGAAATATCAGGCAGCGAAGGCAGTGCGATGACGGCGCTGGATCAGTGGTTCGTTGAATTCGCCAAAGCCAATCCCGAGCTGCGCATGCGCATCGGCAACCCTGACGAATTGGCCAGCAACAAGATGGGCGACACGCTGGCGCTGCTCAAGCACCGCGTCAACGAGCCCGAACCCAGCGTGCCCGAGGACCTGCACGGCGCCATCATCACCGCGCTCAACGAAGAAGCCGTGGCCGCCGCCGCGCTCGGCAACAAGGGTGGACTGAACCTGATCGTCAGCTACGAAGCTTTCGCGGTGAAGATGCTCGGCCTGATGCGGCAGGAAATCATCTTCTCCCGCCACCAGCGTCAGGTCGGCCAGACAGCGGGCTGGCTGTCAGTGCCGCTCATCGTCACCTCGCACACCTGGGAAAACGCCAAGAACGAACAGTCGCATCAAGACCCGACCATCGGCGAAGCCCTGCTGGGCGAGATGTCGGACACCTCGCGCGTACTGTTCCCGGTGGATGGCAACACCGCCGCCGCTGCGCTGCGCGACGTCTATGCCGGACGCGGCCAACTGGCCTGCCTGATCGTCTCCAAGCGCGACGTGGAAAACCGCTTCGACGCCGAATCGGCGCAACGCCTGATCCGTGAC
>JAFEES010000585.1 GCA_018240995.1 Pseudomonadota bacterium
GGCTCCAGGCAGCGCAGGATGACCTCCTGCAGCCACTCGGGCAGGTCCGGGCGGTGCTGGCGCGGCGGGGCGGGCGTCATCCACAGGCGCTGGCGCAGGCCGGCGTCGGTGGTGGGCGAGCCGAAGGGCAGCTCGCCCGTGGCCATCTCGTACAGCATCACGCCGATGGCGAAGATGTCGCTGCGCAGGTCGCCGCGCACGCCCACCACCTGCTCGGGCGCGATCCAGGTGGGCGAGCCCACGGCCTTGCGCATCTCCTCGGCCAGCAGGTCGGGGTAATGCGCGTGGCAGGACAGGCCGAAGTCCAGCAGCACCACGCTGCCGTCCGGGCGCAGCAGCACGTTGGCCGGCTTCAGGTCCAGGTGGCAGACATTCTGCTGGTGGATGCTGTGCGCGGCGATGGCCAGCGCGCTGCCGATGCGGGCGATGTCGCGGGCGTCCTGCTCGGCGTCGCCGCGCTGGTGGCTGTCCAGCCAGTGCTGCAGCGTCTGGCCCTCCACATATTCCATGACCAGATAGGGCAGACGCATCAGGTCGCCCGCGGCCACGAAGCGCGGCGCGTGGTGGCCGGTGAGGGTGGGCAAGATGGTCAGCTCGACCTCGAAGCTGACGATGTTCTCGGCGCCATCGCCGGCCGTCATGCGCGGGATCTTCATGGCCAGCGGAAAGCCCGGATCACGCGCCGTATTCGCGTAGCCCGCATGGTAGATATGGGCCATGCCGCCGGCATGTATGCACTCGTGCACCACGAAGCCATCGACCTCGGTGCCAGGCTCGAGCAGCTTCATGGCGCTAGCGCCCTTTTTCCAGCCGGTCGGCAAAGAAGGCCGGCAGGCCGCTGGCGCGCACCGCCGCCGCAGCCGCCATATGGTCGTAGCGCACGCGCTGGAAGGTGATGGTGGCGGCCCCGGCGTCGAACAGCGCATACATGGCGCGCGTGTCGCCATCGCGCGGCTGGCCGCAGGAGCCCACGATGGCCAGCCATTGCCGGTGCGGCGGCACGGGCACGGGCACGCCGGGCTGGGGGCTAAAGCGCATCAGCTTGGCCGTGGGCGTGAGGAAGTACAGCGCCTGCTCATGCACATGGCCGCTGAAGACATAGCGGATGGCCGGGTCTATCTGCGTGGCCGCGGCCATGGAACGCTCGGCGGCGTTGCTGTCGGCCACGTAGTGCCAGCGCTCGGGACCGTCGGCGCTGGCATGCACCAGCAGGGCGTCCGGCCCCATGCGCGCGGTCAGCGGCAGGCCGGCCAGAAAGGCGCGCTGTTCGGCGGACAGGTGCGGGTGCGTCCATTGCGCGCTCTGGTCGCCCAGGTTCTCCACCTGGGGCGGCGGGGCGACTGCGGCATCGTCATGGTTGCCGCGCACGCACAGCGCGCCATCGGCCACGAGCTGCATCACGCGGTCGAGCACCGGGCCCGGGTCGGCGCCGTAGCCCACCAGGTCGCCCAGCAGGGCAAATTGTTCTGCCCCCTGGGCGCGGGCATGTTCCAGGCAGGCATCGAGGGCGGGCAGGTTGGCGTGGAGGTCGGAGAGCAGGGCAATCTTCATGATCGGAACATCATCGCGCCATAAGCTGAGTGCTCGCTTGCATGGCGCCGCTTGTGTATCTAGGGAAAACACGTAGTTTTTTGGTCTCACGAGCGCCATTCGATACGCAGCAGGTATCGGACGGACGCCAATAAATATTAGACGCATGGGGGCCGAACCCGAATAATCGCCAGCAAGACAGCAGCAGGAGACATGCGAATGAAGCCCTTGCAAGGACTGCGGGTGCTGGATCTGTCCAGCGTCATCTTCGGCCCGCTGGCCAGCCAGGTGCTGGCCGACTATGGCGCCGAGGTCATCAAGGTGGAGCCGCCCGGGGGCGACTCCACGCGCCACACCGGGCCGGCGCCCGAACCCGGCATGGCGGCCATGTTCCTGGGCTCCAACCGCAGCAAGAAAAGCATTGCGCTGGATCTGAAGCGGCCCGAGGCGCGTCAGGCGCTGCAGGCGCTGATAGCGACCGCCGACGTCTTCATGCACAGCATGCGCCCGCAGAAGCTGGCCGGCCTGGGCGTCGATCCCGAGACGCTGCGCGCGCGCCACCCGCGGCTGGTGTACGCCAGCCTGCTGGGCTTTCTGCCCGGGCCGTACGCGGGCCGGCCGGCCTATGACGATGTGATCCAGGGCATGTCGGGCCTGGCTGACCTGATGGAGCAGCAGGGCGGCGAGGCGCGCTACCTGCCCACCATCGCTGCCGACAAGACCTGCGGCCATGTGGCGGCGCATGCCATCCTGGCGGCGCTGTGGCAGCGCGAGCGCACGGGGCAGGGCGCGTTCGTCGAGGTGCCGATGTTTGAAAGCATGGTCGGCTTCAACCTGGTGGAGCATTTCTACGGCCAGCATTTCGAGCCGCCTCGCTCCACGCCCGGCTACCCGCGCGTGCTGGCGCCCTGGCGCAGGCCCTACCACACTGCGGACGGCCTGGTGGCCATGATGCCCTACACCAATCTGCACTGGCAGCGCTTCTTTGCCGAGGTGGGCGCGCCCGAGCATGCCGGCGACGCACGCTTCATTGACATCGCGGCGCGCACGGCGCATATCGCCGAGCTGCTGGAGCTGGCATCCACCTATGTCCGGCGCCAGCCGACGGCCTATTGGCTGGCGGCTTGCGAGCGGCTGGAGATTCCCGCCGCCCCGGGGGCGCGCCTGGACGAGCTGCGCAGTGACGAGCATCTGCTGGCCACGCGCTTCTCCGAGGAGCTGCAGGACGCGGCCATGGGCACGGTGCGCTTTCCGGGTGTGGCCGTGCGCTTTGACGGCCAGCGCCCGCCCGTGGCCATGGCGCCGCGCCTGGGCGAGCACACGCGCGCCCTGCTGGCCGAGGCCGGGCTGGACGCAGCGCAGGTACAGGCGCTGATCGATCAAGGCGCCGCGATTGCTGCCATTGCGCCACAACACAAGGATGCAGACGCATGAACGGCACGCACACCATGGACCATGCCGCGCCCCGCCTGGGCCAGGGCTTTGCCTGGCAGGACTTGCAGGTCGGCCAGCGCTTTCGTACCTTCCGCCGCACGCTCACCGAGAGCGACCTGGTGCAGTTCATCAACGTCACCGGCATGCTGGAGGCCATCTTCATCGAGGAGGGCTACGAGGGCGGCGCCATGCGGGGGCGGCCGGTGCCGGGCGCGCTGACCTACACGCTGATAGAAGGCTTCATCCTGCAGACCATGATCCAGGGCACGGGCCTGGCCATGCTGGAGCTGCACCAGAAGATTCTGGCGCCGGTGCTGGTGGGCGACACCATAGAGGCCATGGTGGAGGTCACCGGCATACGCCCCACCTCCAAAAGCGGCCGTGCGGTCGTCACCTCGCGCATCGACGTATTCAAGCAGGACGGCACCCAGGTCATGACCTATACCGCCACGCGGCTGCTGGCCGGGCGCACGCCATAACACACCACAACGAGGAGACAGACATGAACCCCATCCACCGCCGCGCCTGCCTGGCCTTGGCCGCCGGCGGCGCCTTGGCGGCACTGGCCGCGCCCGGCGCGCTGGCCCAGTCCTATCCGGCCAAGCCCATCACCATGGTGGTGCCCTTTCCGCCCGGCGGCCCCACCGACATGGTGGCGCGCCTGCTGGCGCAAAAGCTGTCGGAGCAAATGGGCCAGCCGGTGGTGGTTGACAACAAGCCCGGCGCCAACGGCAACATTGGCGGGCTGCAGGTCAGCAGGGCGCCGGCCGATGGCCATACGCTGCTCTACAACACCTCGTCCATCACGCTCAGCCCGGCGCTTTACAAGAGCATGCAGTACGACGTGCTGCGCGACCTGGCACCCGTGGTGCTGACGGCGGTGGTGCCGCTGGCGCTGGTGGTCAACCCCGCCGTGCCGGCCAACAACGTGCAAGAGTTCGTGGCCTACGCCAAGGCCAACCCGGGCAAGCTGTCCTACGGCTCGGCCGGCAATGGCAACGTGACGCACCTGGCAGCCTACCAGTTCGCCCGGGCCCAGGGCATAGAGGCCACGCATGTGCCCTACCGTGGCAGCGCCCCGGCCGACGTGGATCTGGCGGCGGGCCAGATCCAGTTCATGACCGACACCATCAACTCGGTGATGGCCTTCGTGAAGGACAAACGCATGAAGCTGCTGGCTGTCACCACGGCCAGGCGCATGTCGCTGTTCCCGGATGTGCCCACGCTGGCCGAGACGGTGATGCCCGGCTTCGAGGCCGGCGCCTGGCAGGGCGTGATGGTGCCCGCAGGCACGCCTGCCGCCGTGGTGCAGCGGCTGAATGCCGAGATCAACAAGGCGCTGCAAAGCGCCGATGTGCGCGACAAACTGGCCGTGCAGGGCGCGGAGCCGCTGGGCTCGACGCCCGAGGAATACGGCACCTATGTGCGCAAGGAACTGGCGGGCTGGGCCACGGTGGTCAAGGCCACGGGCGTGACCCTTGAATAGCGCGCGCTGGGGACGCTGTGCATTCACCCATGGCGCCGCGCGCAAGCCATGAAACCCGGGCGCCACGACCGCACCAGCGCCGTCATTCCCGCGCAGGCGGGAATCCAGGGGGCGTTGGCGGGGGCACTGGATCCCCGCCTTCGCGGGGATGACGAGGTGAGTCAAACGACACGTCGTCAGTGTTCGGGTGGGCACTGGATCCCCGCCTTCGCGGGGATGACGAGACCAAATCGAGGAGGTGACGAAACCAAATCGAGGGGGTGAGGAAAAACAGTTTCCCTCAATACTGGTATACGCCGCGCCCGGTCTTGCGGCCCAGGCGGCCGGCGGCCACGTACTCCTTGAGCAGTGGGCAGGCGCGGTACTTGCTGTCGCCAAACTCGGCCAGGTACACGTCCATCACCGCCAGGCACACGTCCAGGCCCACCATGTCGGCCAGGGCCAGCGGGCCTATCGGCTGGTTGCAGCCCAGCTTCATGCCGGCGTCTATGTCCTCGGGCGTGGCCAGGCCCTCGGCCAGCACGAAGAAGGCCTCGTTGATCATGGGCACCAGGATGCGGTTGACCACGAAGCCGGGGGCGTTCTTCACGGTGATCGGCGTCTTGCCCAGGCGCTCGGCCAGATCCTTCACGGCGGCATGCGTGGCGTCGCTGGTCTGCAGGCCGCGGATGATCTCCACCAGCGCCATCATCGGCACGGGGTTGAAGAAATGCATGCCGATGAAGCGTTCGGCGCGCCCCGTGGCGGCGGCCAGCTTGGTGATGGAGATGGACGAGGTGTTGGAGGCAATGATGACGCCCGGCGCCACCAGCGCGTCCACCTGCTTCAGGATCTTCAGCTTGAGCTCGTGGTTCTCGGTGGCGGCCTCGATCACGATCTGCGCGGCCTTCAGGTCGTCGTAGCTGGTCGAGCCCTTGATGCGTGCCAGGGCGGCGGCCTTGTCCGCCTCGGTGCACTTGTCTTTCTTGATCAACCGATCCAGGCTGGCGGCCACAGTGGCCACGCCCTTGTGCACGGCGGCGTCGGAGACGTCCACCATGACCACGTCGATGCCCGAGACCGCGCAGGCCTGGGCAATGCCATTGCCCATGGTGCCCGCGCCGATGATGCCTACCGTAGTGATGCTCATACCTGTATCGCCTTGCGCTGTGAAAAAAGAAGGCATCCATGGTACTGACAAAACCCGGCCGGCTTGCATCCGCCGGCCGTGGTGCGCCGCAGCGCAGGAGGCCGAAGCAGCCGGGACAGCCGGGACAGCATGCATGCGCGGGCCGGGCCGATACAAGAAGTTGCACGGCATATCCATGAAAACCCTGTGCTTTGCCCTCGATCTCTTGACTACCATCTTGTATACTAGATCGCAAACATCGGCCCGGTAAAACTCTCTCCGGCCTGCATGCGAATGGCATCGACAACTGGAGACACGCATGGAAATCCACAACCCCTCCCCGGCGCTCTACAACGAGGATCTGGCTCCTGCCAAGGAGCGCAACTGGGGCACCTTCAGCATCTTCAACGTCTGGACCTCGGACGTGCACAGCCTGTGGGGCTACTACCTTGCCGCCAGCCTGTTCCTGCTGTGCGGCAGCTTCACCAACTTTCTGCTGGCCATAGGCCTGGGCTCGCTGATCATCTTCGTGTTGATGAACCTGATCGGCTGGGCCGGCGAGAAGACCGGCGTGCCCTACCCGGTGCTGGCGCGGGCGTCGTTTGGCGTGTGGGGCGCCAACCTGCCGGCCGTGGTGCGCGCCATCGTGGCCATCTTCTGGTATGGCGCGCAGACGGCGGCGGCTTCCAGCGCCCTGGTGGCGCTGATGATCCGCAGCGATGCCATGCTGCAGTTCCACCAAACCTCGCACATGCTCGGCCACTCCACGCTGGAGGTGATCTGCTACGTGGTCATGTGGGCGCTGCAGCTGCTCATCATCCAGCGCGGCATGGAGACCGTGCGCAAGTTCCAGGACTGGGCCGGCCCGGCGGTGTGGCTGGCGATGCTGGTGCTGGCGATCGGCCTGATGGTCAAGGCCGGCGGTTTTTCATTCGAGCACGGCATACCCATGGACGTGCTGCTCGAAAAGACTAAGGACGCCGGCATCAAGGGCCAGCCGGGCTCGTTCTGGGCGCTGATGGCCGTGGGCGCCACCTGGGTCACGTACTTTGCCGCCCTGTACCTCAACTTCTGCGACTTCTCGCGCTACGCCACCAACCGCCAGGCCGTGACCCGCGGCAACCTGTGGGGCCTGCCGGTGAACCTGATCGCCTTCTCCTTTGTTGCCGGCATCACCACCATCGCGGCCTTCCAGGTGTATGGCGAGGTGCTGCTGCACCCGGAGCAGATTTCCGCCAAGTTCGACAGCTGGTTCCTGGCCCTGCTGGCGGCCATGACCTTCGCCGTGGCCACCCTGGGCATCAACGTGGTGGCCAACTTCGTTTCGTCGGCATTCGACATCTCCAACGTCTTCCCGCGCCAGATCAGCTTCAAGCGCGGCGGCTACATCGCCGCAATCATTGCCCTGCTGCTGTACCCGTTCTCGCCCTGGGATGGCGATGCCGCCCATTTCGTGAACGCCGTGGGCGCCACCATGGGGCCGCTCTTGGGCATCATCGTCGTGGACTACTACCTGATCGCACGCGGCCAGATCAACGTGCAGGCCCTGTACCAGGAGCTTGGTGAATACCGCTACCAGGGCGGCTGGAACGTCAACGCCCTGGCCGCGACCGGCGTGGGTGCCGTGTTCTCCACCATCTTGCCCAACTTCACCAAGCTGCTGCCCGACTGGTGGGGCACCTTTGGCTGGTTCATCGGCGTGGCGGTCGGGGGTGTCACGTATTACGTGCTGTCGCAGCTGCGCCCGCGCACGCATGCCATAGGCGCGGCGGCCTGACCCTTGCGGGCATGGGTGGCTACAATGAATTTTCCCTTCGAGCTGCCCATGATCACCAAGGCCAAGATCGCCGAGCGCATCATCGAATCCATACTCGCCGGCAAGCTGCGGCCCGGCGAGCGGCTGGGCGAGCAGGACATTGCAGACCTGTTCGGCGTCAGCCGCACCCTGGTGCGCGAGGCGCTGATGCAGCTGCAGGCGCGCGGTTTCGTGTAGGTGCGCTCGCGCGTTGGCTGGTATGTCATCGAGCCTTCCTTCGACGACGCGCTGGAGACCTATGCCGCGCGGCGCGTGATCGAACCCGGCATGCTGCGCGATGCCGGCACGCCGCTGCAGACCAGCATCCGCCGGCTGCGCCAGCATGTGGCCGACGAGCGCAAGGCCATCGCCGGCAATGACGCCGCCCAGCGCAGCTGGCTGTTGGCCGACTTTCACATCTGCCTGGCCGAATGCCTGGGCAACCGCTTTCTCACGTCGATGCTGATCGACCTGTCGGCGCGCACCACGCTGGTGTCGGCGCTGTACCAGTCGCAAAGCGAGGCCCAGACCTCCAACGACGACCACGCGGCCATCGTCGCCGCGCTGGCGGAAGGCGACAACGCGCTGGCCGAGCGCCTGATGCTGGAGCACATCGACACCCTTGCCGCGCGCCTGGACGCAACCCGCGCCGGCAGCGGCAGCGCACGTGACCGGCTGCGCTCGGCCCTGGTGCCGGATGCGACCACGCTCAAGCCACAAGCCACGGGCAAAAAGCCGGCAGGCATGAAATAGCCGGCCTACGCGCGAAAGCGCCGGCGCGTCAGCGCCAGCGCCACCCAGTAGGCGGCCACGGTGGTCACGGCCATCACCAGGGCGTGGTGCAGCGGCTGCGCCGGCCACTGATCCATGAACATGGGGCGCACCAGCTCCACGGCATTCGTCAGCGGCAGCCAGTCAGAGACGACGCGCACCGCGGCCGGCAGCTGCTCGCGCGGGAAGAACACGCCCGACAGGAACATCATTGGCGTCAGCACCAGCGTGAAGTAGTAGGTGAAGAAGTCGTAGCCCGGCGCCAGGGCGTTGAAGATCAGCGCGATGCTGGCGAACATGATGCCCACGAACACCAGCACTGCCAGGGCCGCCAGCAGCTTGGGGCTGTGGCTGATGGACAGCGCCAGCATCACGCCCAGGATGGCCGTGGCCGTGAACAGCGCCTTGAAGGCGGCCCACAGCATCTCGGCCAGCAGCACGCTGTCCAGGCTGATGGGGGCGTTCATGATGCCGTCCCATGTCTTTTGCACATGCATGCGCGAGAAGGCCGAGTACAGCGCCTCGAAGCTCGCCGCGTTCATGGCGCTCATGCAGATCGAGCCGCTGGCCAGGAACAGGATGTAGGGCACCTTCTGCCCATTCACGCTCAGCTCGCCCACCAGCGCGCCCATGCCGTAGCCAAAGGCCACCAGCCACATCAGCGGCTCGGCAATATTGCCCACCAGGCTGGGAATGGCCAGCTTGCGCCACACCAGCAGGTTGCGCAAAAAAACGGGCCACCAGCGCAGCGACAGGTCGGGTGTGCGCCAAATGCTGGGGGTAGTGTGGGGCGTGGGCATGTCAGTCATCGATGGCACCGTGCGCCGGCCGCGGGGCATGAAACCTTGGCGCCACGCCCGCGCCACCGCCGTCATCCCCGCGCAGGCGGGGATCCAGGGACGTCGCCGGGGTGCACTGGATCCCCGCCTGCGCGGGGATGACGATGGCAAGGGCTGGGGTGAGGAAAAATCGTTTCATGTCAGTTATCCATGGCGCCGCGCGCCGCCCGCAGGGCATGAAACCTGGGCGCCACGACCCCACCTCCGCCGTCATTCCCGCGCAGGCGGGAATCCAGGGACGTCGCCGGGGGACACTGGATCTCCGCCTGCGCGGGGATGACGATGGCAAGGGTTGGGGTGAGGCAAAACAGTTTCATCTCAAGCTTCCTCGCGAATCTGGCGGCCCGTGAGCTTGAGGAACAGATCCTCCAGGTTGGCCGGCCGGTGCAGGGTGCGCAACTGGGCATGGGCGGCCAGGGCCTGCAGCAGCGGGCGCGCGTCCTGGGTGTAGAAGAACACGGTCTCGCCACTGACCTCGATGCGTGCGGCCAGCGGGCGCAGCCGCGCATCATGCGCCAGGGCCAGCGCGCCGTTGCCGTAGGCCTCGACCACCTCGCGCTCCAGGTGTTCGGCGATCAGCTCGCGCGGCCGGCCCTCGGCGATCTTGCGGCCATGGTCGAGCACCAGCAGGCGTGAGCACAGGCGCTCGGCCTCGTCCATGAAATGCGTGGTCAGCAAGATGGACTTGCCCTGCTGCAGCAGCGTTTGCAGCCGCTCCCACATCAGGTGGCGCGCCTGCGGGTCCAGGCCCGTGGTGGGCTCGTCCAGCAGCAGCAGGCGCGGGTCGTTGACCAGGGCGCGCGCCAGCGACAGGCGCCGGCGCATGCCGCCCGAGAGCTGGCCCGGGCGCGCGTCGGCCTTGGGCGTGAGCGCGGCGAATTCCAGCAGCGGCGCGATGCGCCTGGCCATGGCCGCGCCCTTCAGCCCGAAGTAACGCCCGAACACGCGCAGGTTCTCGGCGCAGCTGAAGTCCGGGTCCAGGCTGTCGAACTGCGTGACCACGCCCAGCTGCGCCTTGATGGCCAGCGCGTCGCGCGGCATGGCCAGCGGCGCGGCGCCGGCGCCGGGGTAGAAGTGCACGCTGCCCGCGTCGGGCGCGGTAAGGCCCAGGCAGATGCGGATGGTGGTGGTCTTGCCGGCGCCGTTGGGGCCGATCACGCCCAGGCATTCGCCGGGGGCAATGGCGAACGAGACGTCGTCCACCACGGTGGCATTGCCGTAGCGCTTGCGCAGGTTCTGGGCTTCGAAGAGCGGGCTCATGCCCGTGATTGTGGGGGAAAGCGCCGCCGCAGGTGTTTGGAATGAAAAAAGCTGTTTGCGCCCGTACATCAAGCGCAAACAGCTATTGTTTTAGTAGTTTTCTGTCAGTTGGTCACGCAGTTGAAGCTGTCGGCCTTGTTCACGTCGCCGCTGCCGCCATAGCGCGGCCAGCTGGGGTATTCGCACAGGGGGCGGGTGCGGCCGGGTACGCCCGCGGTGTCGGACACGACCTGGTTGGTCGGCGCCTGGCCCTGGGTGACCCAGGCATCCAGCGCCTTGAGCGAGTCCCAGTTGGCGTTGAAGGCCGTGCTGGCGGCGTGGCCGTAGCCGGGCACCTCGTAGTAGCGGGCGAAGTTCTTCACCGCCGCCGCGCCCATGGTTTGCTTCAGGCGTTCGTAGTACTGCGCCGTGGCGCGCGTGCTCACCAGCACATCGGCCTGGCCATGGGCCATGAGCAGCTTGCCGCCGCGCTGGTTGAAGGCAGACAGGTCGGTGCTGTTGATGTCCTGGAGTTTGGTGAGCGCGTTGATGCGCGTCGTCCAGGGGCCGGGGTTCTGCGGGTCGAGCGACAGCGAGTTGAAGTTCGCATCACGCGTCACGAAGTAGCGCACCCACTGATCCCAGAACACGGCCCAGTACGGGGCGGTGAGCGGCGCCGGGCTGGCCGGCGCGGTGGTGTTCATGGCCAGCAGGGTCACCGTGGGCTGCAGCGGGCTGGGGCCGTCTTCGCCGAGTTCCGCGCCCCAGACGTTGAAGCCCGGGTACTGCGTCTCGCCGCTGCTCAGCGGGCTGCCGAAGGTGATGGCGGTGTTGTAGACCTTGAGGGCGGCAATCATGGCGTCCGACAGGCACGCATCGCCCTCGTTGCCGCCACTGGCGCAGCGCAAGGCCTTGCCGCTCAATTGCGCCGTGGCCGGGTCGAACTGGGCGTTGCACGCAGCCACGTTGCTGATGACGCCGTCGGAGACGCCATCGAGCGCATCGCACTGGGCCAGGGCGGCCTGGCGCAGCAGCTTGCGCTGCGCCTTGCTGGGGTAGGCGTCGGGCTGGGCGAAGGCGCGGCTCAGGCGGCCGAACTGCAGGTCCAGGCTGGCGGCATTCCAGGCCGGGTACCAGGAGACCACGCCGTCCCAGTCACCGGGCCACTTTTGCGCCACGGCCAGGGCCTCGCGCCCGCCGGTGGAGCCGCCTATGAAGTAGCGCCTGTCGGGCTGGCGGCCATAGAAGCTGGTGACGAGCAGGTTGGCCACATCGCTGACCTTTTTCAGCGCCGCGCCGGAGAAGTTCGCCACGGCCTCGTCGTTCGTGCCAAAGCTGCCATCGCGACTACCTGCCGGGCCCGCCTGGTGGCCCGAGTCGCTGGCGAACACCGCATAGCCTTGCGACAGCAGTGGGTAGGCGCCCTGGCTGGCCGGGGCGGCGGCGTAGCTGTACAGGCTGGGTATGGTGCCGTTGTAGCCGCCACCGCCAATCATGACCACCTTGCCATTCCATTCCTTGGGCAAGATGAGCCCCATTTTGATAGCGGGTGCCGCAGAATCCACGGGCCCAATCGAGATATTCGCGCGTACCGATGTGGGCGGTTGCGGGCCGGATGCGGCGCTCGGCGTCTCCACCGAGGTCACGGCCGCGCCGCTGGTGGGCAGGCTGATCTGGCCCGCCGTGACCTTTTGCGTTGCCAGATCCTTGCTGGCGCGATCAAAGTCAAAATGGCCTGAACCGCCGCCACAGGCAGTCAGGATCACGGCGGCGCCGGCCGTGGCCAGCAGGCGCATATTGCGCGCCAGAGGGGGGTGGGTGGGGAAGGAATGCGTCACTGGCTTGTCTCCTTGGGTATTGCGGGCCAGGCCGTTGCCGGCCAGAGGCCATTCTTGGAGCGGTAGCGCGTGAGCGACAAGCCGGGTTTGTCGTTAGGTAGTTGCCCATACCCATACCTATGCCAGGGCAGCCGTGTCTGTGGCGCGGTGCTGGCGGCTACTGGAAGGCCACCTCGGCAAAGCTGCGCAGCTTGCGGCTGTGCAGGCGCTGCGGGCCGCCGGCGCGCAGGATGTCGATGGCGCGCATGCCTATGCGCAGGTGCTGGTCGACCCGTTCGCGGTAGAAGTGGTTGGCCATGCCGGGCAGCTTGATCTCGCCGTGCAGCGGCTTGTCGCTCACGCACAGCAAGGTGCCGTAGGGCACGCGGAAGCGAAAGCCGTTGGCGGCTATGGTTGCGCTTTCCATGTCCAGGGCCACGGCGCGGCTCTGGCTGAAGCGGCGCTGGGGCAGGTTGTCGGGCAGCAGCTCCCAGTTGCGGTTGTCGGTGCTGGCGACGGTGCCGGTGCGCATGATGCGCTTCAGGTCCGTGCCGCTCATCTGCGTCACGTCGGCCACGGCCTGCTGCAGCGCCACCTGGATCTCGGCCAGCGCGGGAATCGGCACCCACAGCGGCAGCTCGGCGTCCAGCACATGGTCTTCGCGCACATAGGCGTGGGCCAGCACGTAGTCACCCAGCTGCTGGCTGTTGCGCAGGCCGGCGCAGTGGCCCAGCATCATCCAGGCATGCGGGCGCAGCACGGCGATGTGGTCGGTGATGGTCTTGGCGTTGGCCGGGCCGACGCCGATGTTGACCATGGTGATGCCGCTGTTGTCGGCGCGCACCAGGTGGTAGGCGGGCATTTGCGGCAGGCGCGGCGGCGGTGAGCCGAGTTCGTCGCCCGGCTCTTTGGGCGACCCCTTGCGGCGTGTGACCACGTTGCCGGGTTCGATGAAGGCGATGTATTCGCTGTCGGGCCTGGCCATCTCGGCATGGCCCAGGCGCACGAATTCGTCGATGTAGAACTGGTAGTTGGTGAACAGCACAAAGTTCTGGAACCACTCGGGCAGCGTGCCCGTGTAATGGCGCAGGCGGTGCAGCGAATAATCGACGCGCGGCGCGGTGAACAGCGACAGCGGCTGCGCCTCGCTGGGGCGCGGCTGCCAGGTGCCGTTGGCGATGCCGTCGTCCATGGCGGCCAGATCCGGCAGGTCGAACAGGTCGCGCATCTGCGTGCGCTGCTCCAGGCCGAGCGTGCCCTCGATATGGTCGTGCTCGGCAAAGGAAAAATGGATGGGTATCGGCTGGCTGCTCAGCCCCACCTCCAGCGGCACGCCATGGCTGGCCTGCAGCAGGC
>JAFEES010000586.1 GCA_018240995.1 Pseudomonadota bacterium
CCGCTGCCCCCCGAGGGGGCCGCTTTTCATCTTGGGGCGGCCCGGCGATGAAAAACGCCCCCGAAGGGGCGTTGCTGCGAGGCGGGGAGTCTCAATACTCCCAGAACATGCGCTGCAGTTCCTTGGTGTCCGCGCCCTTGGTCAGCGCCAGCATGGTCAGGATGCGCGCCTTCTCGGGGCGCATGTCGTGCGCCACCACCCAGTCGTACTTGTCGTCGGGCTGCTCGGCGTTGCGCAGCACAAAGCCGTAGGGCACGCGCGAGGAGCGCACGATGAACACGCCCTTGGCGCGCGCGTCCTGTAGCGGCTTGACCATGCGGTCGGCCACCGAGCCATTGCCGGTGCCGGCGTGGATGATGGCCTTGGCGCCGGCGCCCACCAGCGCGTTCACGGCCGTGGGCTGCACGTTGCCGTAGGCGTAGACGATCTCCACCGAGGGCAGGTTGGTGATGCTGTCGATGTCGAACTCCGACTGCATGGTGTGGCGCTTGACTGGCGCGCGGAACCAGTAGTTCTTGCCTTCGACCACCATGCCCAGCGAGCCCCACTGGCTCTGGAAGGCATTGGTCTCGATGTTGATGTCCTTGTTGGTGTCGCGCGCGCTCTGGATCTGGTCGGCCATGGTGATCAGCACGCCCTTGCCGCGGGCGTCCTTGGAGGCGGCCACGCTCACCGCGTTCAGCAGGTTCAGCGCGCCGTCGGCCGACAGGGCCGTGCCCGGGCGCATGGAGCCGACCACGGCAATCGGCTTGTCGGTGTGCACCGTCAGGCTCAGAAAGTAGGCCGTCTCCGCTAGCGTGTCGGTGCCGTGGGTGACGACGATGCCGTCCACGTCCGGCTGCTTGACCAGCTGCGACACGCGCTTGGCCAGGCTCAAGAGGTTGTCGTTGGTGAAGCTCTCCGAGGCGATCTGGAACACCTGCTCGCCCTTCACGTTGGCCACGCCCGCCAGCTCCGGCAGGCCGGCCAGCAGCTTGTCCACCGGCACCTTGGCCGCCGTGTAGGTGGCGCTGTTGGCGGCCGATGCGCCCGCGCCGGCAATGGTGCCGCCCGTGGCCAGCACCACCACGTTCGGTTTGGCCGTGGCGGCCTTGGCGGCGGCCGCGGCGACGGCGCTGGCGTCTTGCGCCAGGGCCAGGCTGGGGGCGCCGGCAAAGCCGGCAACGGCGATGGCTGCGGCCACCAGGGACATGCGTACTGCTTGGAAATTCATGTGGGTATCCAAAAACAAAAAACGGTCTTGTGGACCGGGGGGCTGAACCTTGCCCCGTGGCGGCGGCATTGCCAATGGTGAAAACCCGGCACGAATGGTCCAAGTTCCCTGCCGATTCGTGCCGGCAGCCAGAGTGCCGCCGCCGTCATTCCCGCGCAGGCGGGAATCCAGGGGCCTTGGCGCAGCGCACTGGATCCCCGCCTGCGCGGGGATGACGATGGCAAAGGCAGGTGGTGAGGAAGCCGGTTTTGGCCTCTCAAATCCCCTGCGGATCCACGTCCACCAGCCAGCGCACCAGGCCCTTGTGGCGACTGCGCTCGGCGTGCAGCAGCGGCTGCCAGGCGGCCAAAAAGCGCTGCAGCGCGCCGCGGTTGGGGCTTTCCAGCAGCATCTGCGCGCGCTCCACGTTGGCCACGCGCTGCACGGCCAGCGGCACGGGCGGGAAGAGGAAGACCTGGTCACTGCCCGGCAGCTGCGCGGCGCGCGCGGCCTCGGCGGCGGCCTGCATGAAGGCCTGGGCCACCTCTTGCGTGCGCGCGTCGGCGCGCACCAGGGCCTGGTGGGCAAAGGGTGGCATGCCGGCCTCGCGCCGCTCCGTTAGCTGACCGGCGGCAAAGGCCGGGTAGTCGTGGCGGCGCAGGGCGGCGAAGATGGCGTGCTCCGGGTGCCAGGTCTGCAGCCACAGCTCTGGCCGGCTTTGCTGCGTGGCCAGGTAGTGCGCGTCGCGCCCGGCGCGGCCGGCGGCCTGCATCCGCCGGGCAAACAGGCGCTCGGGCGCGCGAAAGTCGCTGGAAAACAGCGCCCCGTCGGGCTGCACCGCCGCCACCAGGGTGATGCGCCGAAAGTCATGGCCCTTGGCCACCATCTGCGTGCCCACCAGCACGTCCACCGCGCCGGCGTGCACCTGGGCCAGTTGTTCCTCCAGCGCGCCCTTGGCCTTCGTCGTGTCGGCGTCTATGCGCGCCACGCGGGCGGCGCGGCGCTCGGGGGTGATGACGTTGCGCAACAACTGCTGCAGCTGCTCTTCGAGCTGCTCCGTGCCCCGGCCCACGGGGGCGATGTCGGGGTTGCCGCAGCCGGGGCAGGCGCGCGGCACGCGCTGTGCCGCGCCGCAGTGGTGGCAGCGCAGCGTGCGGTCTATCTTGTGGAACACCTGGTGCGCGCTGCAATGCGGGCAGTCGCTCTTCCAGCCGCAGGCGTGGCAGTGCAGCACGGGCGCGAAGCCGCGGCGGTTGAGCAGCACCAGGCATTGCTCGCCGCGCTCCACCCGCTCGGTGATGGCGGCCACGAGCGGCGGCGCAAACACCGCGCCGCGCGGCTGCTGGCCCATGTCGATCAGGCGCAGGCGCGGCAGCTCGGCCGCGCCTATGCGGCCGGGCATCTCCAGGCGCTGGTAGCGGCCGGGGCCACCCTCGCTCGCGGGGCTGCTGGCGTGCCAGCTCTCCAGCGATGGCGTGGCGCTGCCCAGGATGACCCGGGCGCCCCGATCGCGCCCGCGCCACAGTGCCAGGTCGCGCGCCGAGTAGCGCGCGCCCTCCTGCTGCTTGTAGCTGGCGTCGTGTTCCTCATCCACCACGATCAGCGCCAGGCCGGGCAGGCTGGCGAAGATGGCCATGCGCGTGCCCAGCACGATGCGCGCCTGGCCGCTGTGCGCGGCCAGCCAGCTCTTCAGGCGCTGGGGGTTGGTCATGCCGCTGTGCAGGCTGACCACGGCGCCCTCGCCGTATAGCGGCGCAAAGCGCGCGCGAAAGCGTGCCTCCAGCTGCGGCGTCAGGTTGATCTCGGGCACCATCACCAGCGCCTGGGCCGTGGGGCTGGCGGCCAGTGCCTGCTGCACGCTGCGCAGGTAGACCTCGGTCTTGCCGCTGCCGGTGCTGCCAAACAGCAGGAAGGGGCCGGGGTGGGCATTGATTTGGGCGGTAACGCTTTCCTGGTCTGCGCTCAGCTTGATGTCGCCGACGGCAGCGTCACCCCCGTCCTCTCCCGCCTGCGGGAGAGGGGGCAAGGCCGGGGCCGGCCGGCGCAGGCGCCGCGCCAGCTGCTCCGCCGTCAGCTCGCGCAGCTGCGGCGGCAGGGCGGCCAGTGCCACCTCGCCCAGGGCGCGCTGGTAGTAGCGCGCCGTAAAGGCCACCAGGCGGCGCCAGGCGGCGTCCAGCGGGGCAATGCCCGGCAGCACGCCGGCGATGGCCCTGGGCGCCATGCCGGGGGGCAGGGTGGGGCCTGCATCGGCCGCGTCCCATACCACGCCCAGCACCTCGCGCGTACCCAGCGGCACGCGCACCAGGGTGCCGGGCGCCAGGGGCAAGGGGTTGGCGTAGCTGAGCAAATCGCCCACGGCGCTGTGCGCGGGTGTGCTCACTGCCACCTGCACCAGGTGCGCGGCGGGGGCGTCAAGCGCTGGATTCATGGCTGCCCGATGCGGCCCGTAATGAATTGCCCACAGGTCAATGCGTTTCTGTGGATAACTTTGTTGAAAGTGCCTGCAATCCGCCGCACAAGCCGCATGGCTACGTGCTGCGGCGCTAGTTCATTTGCAGTCGTCGGTATAGAAAACCCCATATGAATCAATGATCTTTGTCATGCAGTCAAGCGTAGGCCGGAAATTGCGCGCGGGTCGGCCGCAACGAGCGCCGCAAGGCCCAACATGTGCACAACTGGGCTGTCAATAGCCCGATGTCGCCGCAAAATGTGCTAGGCGGCAATTCGCACGTCGGGCTTTTCATGCACATTTGGCTGCAAGTGATTGATTTGGCAGGGGATTCAGTGGATGTGCAGTTTTTCTGTGGATAACTTTGTTGATATCCCTGCCCCACGCCACGCAAGCCCTTGTCGCCACGCGCTTTGCTTAAGCTGCCCAGAAAAGCGGCATGGCGCTCTTGCCAAATAAAATCAACGGCTTAGGCATTTGTTTCATTTGCATGGCGGTTTTGCGCCGTGGCTGATATGGGGTTTTGTGGCCCCAAGGCGCCCACGGCGCAAATGTGCATAAGTCATGACCTCATGCGTCTTGGTGTGAGTGGGTGTTTACCGTTGGCGCAGGCTGCGCGAGTAGCCGTGTACCGTCTCCACCAGCGCCGCCACATGTTCGGGTGGCGTGTGTTGGCTGATGCCGTGGCCCAGGTTGAAGATATGTGTCGGGCCGGTCGTCGTGCGGTCGGTGTGTGGGCTGCCGAAGCTGTCCAGCACGGCGCGTGCCTGGGCCGCCACCATCTCGGGCGGGGCAAACAGCACGTTGGGGTCGATATTGCCCTGCAGGGCCTTGGCGTCGCCCACGATGGCGCGCGCCTGGCCCAGGTTGGCCGTCCAGTCCAGGCCCAGCACCTCGCAGTCCAGGCCCTTCATGTCCTGCAGCCAGATGCCGCCGCCCTTGGTGAAGACGATGCGCGGCACGTCCTGGCCGTCCACGCCCTGGCGCTTCAATTGCGCCAGCACGCGGCGCGTGTAGGCCAGGCTGAACTGCTGGAAGCAGCCGTCGGCCAGCACGCCGCCCCAGCTGTCGAACACCATCACCGCCTGGGCGCCGGCGTCGATCTGCGCGTTCAGGTATTGCGCCACGGCATCGGCGTTCACGGCCAGGATGCGGTGCATCAGGTCGGGGCGGCTGTACATCAGCGTCTTTACCAGGCGGTAGTCGTCGCTGCCCCCGCCCTCGACCATGTAGCAGGCCAGCGTCCAGGGGCTGCCCGAGAAGCCGATCAGCGGCACGCGGCCGTTCAAGGCGCGGCGGATGCTGGTGACGGCGTCGAACACGTAGCGCAGCTTGTCCATGTCGGGCACGGCCAGCGCTTGCACGGCGGCCTCGTCGCGCACCGTCTTGGCAAAGCGCGGGCCTTCGCCCTCGGCAAAGCTCAGGCCCAGGCCCATGGCGTCGGGCACGGTGAGGATGTCGGAAAACAAAATCGCGGCATCCAGCGGAAAGCGCTCCAGGGGCTGCAGCGTCACCTCGGTGGCGTACTGAACGTTGGTCGCCAGGCCCATGAAGCTGCCGGCCTTGGCGCGCGTGGCCTTGTACTCGGGCAGGTAGCGGCCGGCCTGGCGCATCAGCCACAGGGGGGTGTAGTCGGTGGCCTGGCGACGGCAGGCGCGCAAAAACGTGTCGTTGGCGAGGGGGGCGAAGGAGGTAGTCATGGGGGGCGATTGTCTCTCACCCTCAATACACCACCACCTTGTCACCCACCTTCACCTGCTCATACAGCCACTTGGCCACCTGGTAGTCCTTGAGCTGGCTGCAGCCGTGCGAGCCGCCCTCGTAGCCCACCTGGTCGAAGTCGTCGGAGTAGTGGATGGCCACGTTTTTGTCATAAAAGATGGCGTAGGGCATGGGCGTGCGCTCGCCGAAGATGGTGGACACCGTGTCCGCGTTCATGAACCAGATGCGGAACTCGCCCTTGTCGCTGGCCCAGCCCGGGCGGGCAAAGCGCGCCTCGCGCGTGAACAGGGCGCGGCCGTCCACCACCAGCGACATTTTTTTCTGCTCCCACGAGATGCACACCACCTTGCCCGTCAGGCAGCGCGCGTCCAGCTCCTGCGTCATGTGGCTGGCGGGCGGCTGGTCGAACAGCTGGGCGTAGCGCGGGTTGCGCGTCTGGGCGATCAGGCGCGCCCAGGTACGCTCGTCCATCACCTTGCTGGCCGGCAGGCCCACCTGGGCGCGAAAACCGGCAATCGCCTGCTGCGTGGCCGGGTGGTAGCCGCCGTCGATGGCGCCCTGGTAGTGGCCCACTTGCTTCAGGCGGTGCTGCAGCTCCTTGATATAGCCGCCCTGCCCGGGGCCGGTGAACCAGGCGCCCACGTCGGTGTTGTTCAGCTCGGCGGCCGTGGGCTGGTGCGACTTGGGCAGCAGCACATCCCAGGTGGCCTGATCCACGATGCCCGTGGGACGCAGGCCGTGATCCTTCTGGAACTTGCGCACCGTCTCGCGCGTCTTCAGGCCGTAGCGCTCGTCCACGTCATACAGTGCCAGGTACTTGGCGTGGCGCAGGCGCACCTGCAGCTCGCGCACCAGCGGTGACTCCATCTTGTAACGCAGCTCCTGCGCCAGCGGCGCGGGCCGGCTGAAGGGGCGCTGCTCGGCGTCGGCATGCAGGGAACCGGCCAGGGCGGGTGCGCACGACCAGGCACCCAGAACCCACAGGCTGGCGCGCGCGAAACGGGAAAAACGCAGCAAACTCATGGCGTCCGATTATCCCGAAGTGGCGCATTGGGGGCTCTTGAGCGTGCTCAACAGTCAGCGGCGCCGCCATGCCGACGGGACGCCGGCGCTCCCGGTTGCGCGCCCGTCAGGCGCGCCAGGCGCTGGCTGCCGTGCAGCTGCACGCACTGCGCCCACTGCGCGCGGCCCAGGGCTTCCAGGGTTGCCAGTAGCGAGGGCAGGCCGCGCTTCCACGGCCCGCACCTGGGCCGGCAGGGTGGCGGGCCAGGCTATTGATCCGGGCCTTTGATGTATCAACTACCGTTCAGGGCGAACGGTTAAAACTTCACTGGGCCGGAGCAATAGCTGAGCGGGTTGCGCTTGTCTTTGTGATGAATTCTCATCAGCAAAATCACCTGCCTACGCACATACCCCAGACTGGGCCGCGAGCCCTCACCCCCACGCTCCCCCGACCCCTCTCCAGCGAGGGGCGAGGGGAGGATGGTTCCTGTGTTGATACCAGTGCCCGCTGGGGGAAGGCCGGAATGGGGGCTGCTATGTGCGCGGGCCCGGCTTTTCATGGCCGCGCAGGTGGCCAAACAGATCCTTGGGGTCGCCCTGCGTGGGCACCAGCTCCACGTCCACCCCCAGCCCGCGCGCTTCGACCAGCCTATGGATCAGGCGCAGGACGGCGTGATCCTCCAGCGCAAAGCCCACGGAGTCGAACACCGTCACCTGATCTGCATGCTCGCGCCCGGGCGCCCGGCCGGCCAGCACCTGCCACAGCTCGGTCACCGGGTGGTCGGCGGGCAGCTGTTGTATCTCGCCCTCCACACGGCTTTGCGGGGCGTATTCCACGACGATGCGCGCGCCGCGCAGCACATCCGGGTGCAGCTCGGTCTTGCCTGGGCAGTCGCCGCCCACGGCATTCAGGTGCATGCCCGGCGCCAGCATGGCGGGGGTGAGAATGGCCGCGCGGCTCTTGGCGGCGGTGATGGTGGTGACGATGTCGGCGCCACGCACCGCGTCTGTCACCGAGGTCGCGCGCACCAGCCGCAGTCCGGGAAGATGCGCCAGGTTGCGCTGCAGCTTGTCGGTGGCGGCGGGCGCGATGTCGAACAGGCGCAGCTCGGTGATGCCCAGCAGCGCATGCATGGCCAGGGCCTGGAACTCGGACTGCGCGCCGTTGCCTATCAGCGCCATGCTGCGGCTGCCGGGCCGCGCCAGCGCCTGCGCCGCCAGCGCCGACGTTGCGGCGGTGCGCAGGGCCGTGGCCAGCGTCAACTCGCACAGCAGTAGCGGCTTGCCCGTGGACACCTCGGCCAGCGCGCCAAAGGCCATCACCGTGGGCAGGCCCAGCGCCGGGTTGCCGGGGTGGCCGTTGACGTATTTGAAGCTGTAGAGCGCAGCGTCGGCCACGGGCATCAGTTCGATCACGCCGGCCGGGCTGTGGCAGGCCGTACGCACCGATTTGTCGTAGTCGTTCCAGCGCAGGAAGTCGGCGCGTATCTCGTCCACCAGCTCCACGATGAAGCGGGCCGGGCCCATGTCCTTGAGCAGGGTGGCCAGGGTGGGCAGGTCGATGAGGCGCGTCATGGGCAATCCTGGGGCGAGCGGGGGATGCACGCCATTGTGGATGGCCGCGCCCCGCGCGGCAAACCGCTACGCCCTGGCCGCCAGGATGGCGCGCGCCAGCTCGGCAAAGCCCGCGCCGCGCTCGCCGCGCGTCACGTAGCGCGGCAGGTGCGCCAGCTGCGGCACGAAGCGGGCGATATTCGCCACCCCCACGCTGTTGCCGAAATGCTCGAACATCAGCTGGTCGTTGGTCGAGTCGCCCACGTAGACCCAGCGCGCCAGTTCCTCATCCAGATCGCGGCCGAACAACTCGCGCACGATCCAGCGCGCGCCCTCCAGCTTGTTGTGCGCGCCATACCAGCCGTTGATGTGGATGCTGCTCACGGTGGCCGTCATGCCGGCGGCCTGCATGATGGCCACGCATTGCGCGATGGCCGCTGGCGGCAGCTGCGTGAACTCGCTGTGGTCGATGGCGATGTCCGTCTCGCGTCCGGGCGAGTCGGTGGCACGGCGCGCACCTGGCACGCGGGCCTCGATGTCGGCCAGCACCTGTTGCATGCGGGCGTAGTTGGCAGCGCGTGTGGCGGCGTCCTGTTGGTATATTTTTGATAGCTTTTCGCGCTGTATTGGTGGGCGCTCAAGACTGTTTTTGCCAATATCCCGCGGCAACAGCGCCACGGCCCCGTTCTCGGCCACGATGCTGTCCACCGGCCAGCTGGCGGCAAACGGCTCGCTCCAGCCCACGGGGCGGCCGGTGATGGCGATCACGGCTAGGCCGGCGGCTTTCAGCTCACCCAGCGCCTGCAGCGCGTCGGATGTGATGGCGCCTTCGGTGGTCAGGGTGTCGTCGATGTCGGTGAGCAGGCCAACGATGCTTTGGCGCGCAAGGCTGGGCCACAAGGCAAGGGGTTGCATGCAAAAGATGGGTGATGTAGGCAAGGATGGGTCTGTGTGGTGCTGCGCAGTCTGCGTCTCACGAGACGCTGACATCGCGCGATGGAAGCGCCGAATGATCCAGGGACAGGCAAAGCGGTTCGGTCGGGACGTTGCTTACGTCGTAGTGCAAGAAGGCAATCAGGCTCTGGATGCCGATCAGCACCGGCAGCGCCGCAAGCATGACCGTGCCGCTGCTGGCGGGGTGGCTGCTCAAGTTGCCCGAAACCCAGTGCCAGCTACCAAACGCCGTGCCGGCGAGCACCAATAGCACGCCGCACAGGCTGTACAGCGTGCCAACGTTGAAGTCGCGCACCAGGTAGTTGTAGACATAGCGGCGCCACAAACGGGACATGTGCTTTTTCAGGAACTCAGGCAGCACGTGCCCGACCTTGAGGTTGGATTCCTCGTCCGCATAGACCGAGTCCATGGGAATGTCCTTCACCACGGCGCGCAGCGTGTTCAGCCGGAACAGCATGTCGGTTTCGAAGAAATAGCGCCGCTCCAGCTTGTCCAGGGGCAGCTCGGCCAACACGCTGGTGCGCACGGCCGTATAGCCGTTAGTGGGATCCATCAGGTTCCAGTAGCCGCAGCTGAGCTTGGTCAGGAAGGACAGCATGGCATTGCCAAACAGCCGCACCGGCGGCATGCCCTGTACCGATTCGGGCCTGAAGAAGCGGTTGCCTTTGGTGTAGTCGGCCCTGCCTTGTAAGAGCGGGCGCACGAAACTGGGCAGCAGCGCGGGGTCCATCTGCCCATCACCATCGATCTTCACCACGATATCCATGCCGTCTGCCATGGCGGCTTGGTAGGCGGTGACGATGGCGCCGCCTACGCCACGGTTCTCGGGGTTGTACAACACCCGCACGCGTGGGTCGCGGTTGTGTTCCTCGATGAAGTGGCCGCTGCCGTCCGGGCAGGCATCGTCCACCGCGTAAATGGCTTCGACTTCGGGGCCGATGGCTTGGATAACTTCCAGGACATGCCGGGTGACTTTGTAGCAAGGAATTGCGACGGAGATACGCACGGACGCAGATCCTTAACTGGTAGATGCCAGCGCGACGCCGGCCATGATGAGAGCGCCACCCGCCAGCGTGCGCCAGTGCAGGGATTCACCGAGGAACAGCCAGGCCAGTGTTGGCACGATCAAGAAGGCCAGGCCCATGAACGGATAGGCCAGGTGCAGCGGCGCATGGCGCAGTACCCAGACCCACGCGAGAGTGGTGATGCCATATAGGGCAAGCGACGCAATGAGCCAGCCGTTGGTGATCCAGTCCATGGCGGCGGGCTCAAGTGGCAACGCAGCGGCAGCCTTCTTGAACAAAAGTTGTCCGATCGCGATGCAGACTACACAGGCCAGGGTCTGAAGAAGAAGAATGGGATTCATGTTTTGTTAAAAATGCGAATTAATTTTTATTTTACATTTTATACTGTGCGCTGAGGGTGGTAAGCAGTGCATGCATGGAGTATATGCCAAAGGCTGCGACTGCGATTATTTCGAGCGGCTTGTATTTGACTGCTTGCGGTTTTATATGGCCAAAGGCAGCTGCAAGAAACAGGGTCGGAATGATAAAATAACGCCCTTGAATCCCGCCGATTTTTGCGGCGGGATATAAATTCCATGTGACGGCCAGCGCGAAAAATATCAAAAAAATACTGATGCCGCCAACAGCAAAGGCGGTGATTCTTGTTGATAGTGCTTCGCGCCAGCGTGTGGTGAGTGCGGTAAAAATTAGAATTAATATGATCGCCGCACTCAAAACCCTGACGGACTTCTTGGGTATCGGTGTGTCAAGCCATCCCAGTATTCCGATGTATGAATTTCGATAAAATTTCCTGATTTCAGTGTCTTGCAGGGTGCTCTGAAGAAGTGTGAAAAATTCCTGCGGGTTTGTTATGTAGTTGACCATAATCTGCAAGGAACTCATGCTTCTTACAACTCTGGCATCGTAAGTTGTCAGTGTTGCAAATGCAATCCACCCCAGCGTGATTACATAAAGGAGGGCGATAGAGCAGGCGCGCCTTCTGGAGTACTGTTGCTTTAAAATGACCAACGGGATCAACAAGGTTGGCAGCATGTTGGTGCGTGCGGTGCATAATACAAAAATACAAACGTATAGCCAAAATTCTTGTTGGCGTCGGGATCTGCCATTTTTCTCATTCTCTGATAATGAAAGCGAAAACCACAAGCTTATCAGTAGCATCGTTAATGCGGAAGATATTCCATCAATTGTTGGCGACGCGAGTTGAAACAGCGACATCGGCGTAAGCAGTAAAACAAGCGTAAGCGCATTGGGTGTACGGATGCTGAAGGCCAATGTGAATATTCCCAATGCGGTTGCAGCGGCCAATGCGCGGGTCAGTTCATAACTGACGAGCATGGATAGATTGAGATGCCTGGAAATGAAAAGTCCAATCGCATGAGGGGTGTAGATGATTGGCAGGTAATAGCCTGTGCCTGCGGTAATCTGAAATGAATCCTCATTTGACCATCTCATGTTTTCCGCCTTGTCCAGCAGGTCTGGCGTTAATGATTTGTCACCTTCGACGCCTGCAATATTCAGCATTGATCGCACAAAAGAGCTGAAATTGGCGTCGGCCATGCCGCCTTCTCTGTCATTATCAAGGTATTTTGATTGCAGTAGCCATTGCCCATGGGCAATCATGTCGGCGCGTAGAAGATGGACATTTTCGTCCGGTGATTGAACTGGCGGTATGTGCCGACCTATCCAGAAGGTGAATATAAGAGTGACGAGGAAGAATATTCCAAGAGGTATTATTTTTCTCGGCACTATCATCTTGAAACTTTTGGAAATCAATAAATGGGCGATTTCAACTCTGAAGCACTGGCCATTGACCTGCTTGGGGCGATCGGGCGCTGTCGTTCAGGTCAACTTGCCTGCAACTCCAGGCCCGCATGCTCCCGCAGCGGATGAAAATGGATCTTCGGAAACCGTTCCTGCGCCAGCCGCACGTCATACGGGCTGGTGCACAGATAGGCCAGCGTGTCGGCCGCGTCGTGCGCCATGCGCAGCGGGTAGGCGTTTTCAAATTCGCGCAGCTCGGCCGGGGTGTCGGCCGTGATCCAGCGCGCGCCGGTGTACTGGCAGCCCTCCAGGCGCACGTCGCAGTCGTACTCGGTCTTCAGGCGGTGCTGCACAACCTCGAACTGCAGCTGGCCCACGGCGCCCAGCAGCATGTTGCCGCCGGCGTCGGGCTTGAAGACCTGGATCGCGCCTTCCTCGCCCAGCTGCATCAGGCCCTGCTGCAGCTGCTTGGTGCGCAGCGGGTTCTTCAGCACCACGGTCATGAACAGCTCGGGCGCGAAGAAGGGCAGGCCGGTGAATTGCAGCGCCGGCCCGTCGGTGATGCTGTCGCCCAGCTGCACGCCGCCGTGGATGGTGAAGCCGATGATGTCGCCGGCGTAGGCTTCATCGACGGCCTCGCGGCGCTGGCTCATGAAGGTGACGACGCTGGTCGGGCGCAGCTCCTTGGCCGTGCGCTGCACGCGCATCTTCATGCCGGGGGTGTATTTGCCGCTGGCCACGCGCACGAAGGCGATGCGGTCGCGGTGGTTGGCGTCCATATTGGCCTGCACCTTGAAGACCACGCCGGCAAAGCCCTTGTCCTCGGGGTGCACGGTGACCTGCTCGCGCTGGCGGTTTACCTCGGTGTAGGCGATGCGCGCTCCGGGCGGGGGCGACATGTCCACCACGGCATTGAGCACCTCCATCACGCCGAAGTTGTTCACGCCCGAGCCGAAGAACACGGGGGTCAGGCGCGCGGCCAGAAACTCCTGGTGATCCCAGGCGATGGACGCACCCACGGCCAGTTCCATGCTTTCGATGGCGTCGTCGTAGGCCTGGCCAAAGCGCGCGCGCAGCTTCTCGGTTTCCGTGAGCGGGATCACCTCGAAGTCCTCCGGGCGCTTCTCGCTGCCGGCCTGGAACACCGTCATGCTCTGCGTGCGCAGGTCGATGATGCCGCCGAAGCTCTTGCCCTGGCCCACCGGCCAGGTCATGGGGCAGCAAGGCATGCCCAGCTCGCGCTCCACCTCGTCGAGGATGTCCAGCGGGTCGCGCACTTCGCGATCCATCTTGTTGACGAAGGTGATGATGGGGGTGTCCCTCTGGCGGCAGACCTCGATCAGGCGTCTCGTCTGCGCTTCCACGCCGTTGGCGGCGTCGATCACCATCAGTGCCGAATCGACGGCGGTGAGCACGCGGTAGGTATCCTCGGAGAAGTCCTTGTGGCCGGGAGTGTCCAGCAGGTTGATGACGTGGTCGCGGTAGCTCATCTGCATCACCGAGCTGGCCACCGAGATGCCGCGCTGCTTCTCGATCTCCATCCAGTCGGACGTGGCGTGGCGGCTGGCCTTGCGGCCCTTGACGGCGCCGGCGATCTGGATGGCGCCCGAGAACAGCAGCAGCTTTTCCGTCAGCGTGGTCTTGCCGGCGTCGGGGTGGGAAATGATGGCAAAGGTGCGGCGGCGCCGGGTTTCTTGGGCGTAGGACACGAAATTCTCGATGGTTCAATTCAAGTGCTGGGGCAGGTCTGACGACTGGTGCAAGACGCGCAGCACGGCGATATGGTGGGGGTGCTCGGCGTAGAACACGGCAAAAGGAAAGTGGCGCAACGTCCAAAAACGCAGCCCCTCGATCGAGGAGGCGTTGGCGTAGCGCCTGGAGCCTGTGCCTGGGTGCTGCGCAATGTGCTGCAAAGCCAGTTCGAGTTCGTCCAGAAATCGATCGGCGACGCCCTCGGGAGCGTGTTCCAGATAGTAGGCGATGGTCTGATCGATGTCGCGGCTGGCCCGGATGTGGCGGCGCAGCACTTTCACACGGATTTGCTTTCAGCGTTGCGTGCTGCGGCAATGCGTGCGCGCAGTTCGGCGCGGTGATCTTCCCAAGGCCGTGGATCGATGCCCGAATCAAGCCCCTCCTGGATCAGCGCCGCGAAGCGCTCCTCGGCGGCGCGCTCCTCGTCGCGGCGCACCAGGTCGCGCATGTATTCGCTGGTGCTGCTATAGCCGCGCGCCTGCACGCGGGCATCGACAAAGGCCTTCAGTTCGTCGCTCAACGAAATGTTCATGGTGACCGTGCTCATGGGGTGTGATTTTACGAGCCTTGGCAAGGATTGCCAAAAACCGTAGGTAGAAACCAGCGCCCCGGTATAATCGTGCCCTTTCCGAGGAGCGTTGCAGCGCCCCCGCCTGGCAACAGGTCGCGCGGGGCGTGAGGCTCGGAACCCATTCTTGCAACGACGCTCACCCACGCCAGGCCTGTGCGGTGAACGGTTTTCAGTCCCCCGGGCGCGTGGTTTTCCCAATTCGTGAAGGATCACACCATGAGCGCAGTTCTCAAATCCCCCGTGGACTCGGCCATCGCCGACATTACCCTGGCCGCCTGGGGCCGCAAGGAAATCAAGATCGCCGAGACCGAGATGCCCGGCCTGATGGCGGTGCGCGAGGAGTTCGCCGCAGCGCAGCCGCTCAAGGGCGCGCGCATCACCGGCAGCCTGCACATGACCATTCAAACGGCGGTGCTGATCGAAACCCTGACCGCCCTGGGCGCGCAGGTGCGCTGGGCCTCATGCAACATCTTCTCGACGCAAGACCACGCGGCGGCCGCGATTGCCGCCACCGGCGTGCCGGTGTTCGCCATCAAGGGCGAGTCGCTGAAAGACTACTGGGACTACACCCACAGCATCTTCGAGTTCGGCCCCGCCGGCGCCAAGGATGAAGGCCCGAACATGATCCTGGACGACGGCGGCGACGCCACCATGCTCATGCACCTGGGCCAGCGCGCCGAGAAGGACTTGTCGGTGCTGGCCAACCCTGGCTCCGAGGAAGAGAAGATCGTCTTCGCCGCCATCCGCGCCAAGCTGGCGCAAGACCCCACCTGGTACAGCCGCAAGAGCGCGCAGATCATGGGCGTGACCGAGGAGACGACCACCGGCGTGCACCGCTTGAACGAGATGTCGGCCAAGGGCCTGCTCAAGTTCCGCGCCATCAACGTCAACGACTCGGTCACCAAGTCCAAGTTCGACAACCTCTACGGCTGCCGGGAATCGCTGGTGGACGGCATCAAGCGCGCCACCGACGTGATGATCGCCGGCAAGGTGGCCTGCGTGGCGGGCTACGGCGACGTGGGCAAGGGCAGCGCCCAGGCCCTGCGCGCTTTGAGCGCCCAGGTCTGGGTGACCGAGATCGACCCCATCAACGCGCTGCAGGCGGCCATGGAAGGCTACCGTGTGGTGACCATGGAGTACGCCGCCGACAAGTGCGACATCTTCGTCACCACCACCGGCAACCGTGACGTCATCACCTTCGCCCACATGCAGGCCATGAAGAACGAGGCCATCGTGTGCAACATCGGCCACTTCGACAACGAGATCGAAGTTGCCCAGCTGGAAGAGCACTGCCAGTGGGACGAGATCAAGCCCCAGGTGGACCATGTCATCTTCCCGGACGGCAAAAAAATCATCCTGCTGGCCAAGGGCCGCCTGGTGAACCTGGGCTGCGCCACCGGCCACCCCAGCTTTGTCATGAGCAACTCGTTTGCCAACCAGACGCTGGCGCAGATCGAGCTGTTCACCCGCCCGGACGCCTACGAGGTCGGCAAGGTCTACGTGCTACCCAAGATCTTGGACGAGAAGGTCGCGCGCCTGCACCTGAAGAAGGTGGGTGCGCAGCTGACCGAGCTGAGCGACGCGCAGGCGGCGTATATCGGCGTCGCCAAGACGGGCCCGTACAAGAGCGATACCTACCGCTATTGATTGCATCTTTACTCCCTCCCCCTCTGGGGGAGGGCGGGGGTGGGGGCCAGCGGCGTCACCATGGCTGGCGGCCCCCATCCCTGCCTTCCCCCAAAGGGCATGGGTATCTACACATCTTTTTAGTAGCCCGTAACGCTTGATTGACGCTGGTTTTACTCCCTCTCCCGCGAGGGGAGAGGGGAGGAGGGCCCAGCGCCGCGACTTGTGTAGATACCAATGTCCAGAGGGGGAAGGAGTTGAATACAAAAACAATAGCTGCTGGCGCTTTCCAGTAAAGCGATATAGCCCCATTTGACTCATAAAGGACTGGCGCCATGCGCGCAGACGTATTCCTGGTGGACGGCGGCCACGCCACCACCCGATCGCAGGCCCAGCGCCTGATTGCCGCCGGCGTGCAATGGCGCCTGGCGCCAACCCTGCCCTGGAACAAGGTTGCCAAGAATGGCGACGACATCCCCGCGGGCGCCGAGCTGCAGCTGCTGGACGCGGCCGAGGCCAAATACCTCTCGCGCGGCGGGCTCAAGCTCGAAGGCGCGCTGCAGGCCGCCGGCGTCGGCGTGCAGGGCCTGCGCTGCCTGGACGTGGGCCAGAGCACCGGCGGCTTCACCGACTGCCTGCTGCAGCACGGCGCCGCCCAGGTGATAGGCGTGGACGTGGGCCAGGGCCAGCTGCACGAGCGCCTGCGTGCCGACGGCCGCGTCATCGCCGTCGAAGGCCTGAACGCACGCCAGCTGACGCCCGAGGCGCTGCGCGAAGCGTGCGAAGAGGCGCTCAGCGTGCGCACCGAGGCCGAGCCCGACGACAACGACACCCAGCCCGAGGCCCCCTACGCCTGGATGCGCAACGGCGGCATGGTGGACGACGACTACGACGACAGCCAGGACGCCAAGGAGCACGAGATCGAGGCCTTCAAGGCCGAGCGCGCCACCAAGGCCAAGCGCCGCGCCGAGGGCAAACAGGCCACCGTGCGCAAGCGCCTGGCCGGGCGCGAGAAGGACGACATCACGCCCGCGTTCGACCTCATCGTCGGCGACCTGTCCTTCATCTCGCTAACCCTGGTGTTGCCCGCGCTGGTGCCGCTGATGAAGCCGGCAGGCCAGCTGCTGCTGCTGGTCAAGCCGCAGTTCGAGCTGCAGCCCGGCCAGGTGGGCAAGGGCGGCATCGTGCGCGACGTGGCCTTGTACCCGCAGGTGCAGCAGCGCCTGCGCGACGGCTGCGCGCAGGCCGGCCTGGCGGTGCTGGGCTGGCATGACAGCGCCATCGCCGGCGGCGACGGCAACCGTGAATTCTTCATACACGCAAGGAGGGCGGCATGAGCCTGCCGGTGAGTTTCGAATTCTTTCCCCCGAAGACACCCGAGGGCGCCGAGAAGCTGCGCGCCGTGCGCCAGCAGCTGTATGTGCGCGACCCGCAGTTTTGCTCGGTCACCTATGGCGCGGGCGGCTCCACGCACGAGGGCACCTTTGGCGCCGTGCGCGAGATCCTGGCCGAGGGCGTGGCCGCGGCCTCGCATTTCTCGTGCATAGGCGCCACTCGCGACAGCGTGCGCGCCCAGCTCGCCGAGCTCAAGGCCATGGGCGTGAAGCGCCTGGTGGCCCTGCGCGGCGACCTGCCCAGCGGCTACGGCCTGGGTGGCGAGTTCCACTACGCCAGCGACCTGGTGGCCTTCATACGCGCCGAGACCGGGCGCGACTTCCACATCGAGGTGGCGGCCTACCCCGAGATGCACCCCCAGGCGCGCAGCGTGGAGGCCGACCTGCAGGCCTTCGCCGCCAAGGTGCGCGCCGGGGCCGACTCGGCCATCACCCAGTATTTCTTCAATGCCGACGCCTACAGCCGCTTCGTCGACGAGACGCGCCGCCTGGGGCTGGACCTGCCCATCGTGCCGGGCATCATGCCGATCACCGGCTCCACCCAGCTGATGCGCTTTTCCGACGCCTGCGGCGCCGAGATACCGCGCTGGATACGCCTGCGCCTGGCCGGCTTTGGCGACGACACGGCCAGCATCCGCGCCTTTGGCCTGGATGTGATCACGCAGCTGTGCGAGCAACTCGTGCGCGCGGGCGTGCCCGGCCTGCACTTCTACACCATGAACCAGAGCGCGGCGACCCTGGCCATCTGCCAGCGCCTGGGCTGCTAGGCTGCGGCTGGACGATGGCGATGGTGCCCGGCATGCCCCGTGCCCGCCCCTGGCGCCGGCGCCTGGCCGCCTGCGGCGTGGCCTGCCTGGCGGCCTGGCTGGCCGGCTGCACCGCGCCGCCGCCGACGCCGCAAGCGGCTGCGCCGGCTGCCGCCGTGC
>JAFEES010000587.1 GCA_018240995.1 Pseudomonadota bacterium
CCTATGCCGTCAATGGTGCGTATGCCGCGCTCCACGGCGCGCGCCGCCTCGGCCAGGGCCTGCGGGTCTTCGCTGGCCAGCGCCAGGATGTACTTGTCGTTGGAGCCGCCCAGGCCCACCTTCACGCGCACCCCCGGCAGCTGGGCCATGGCGGCGCGCAGGCGCTGCTCTATCAGCTGCTTGCGCGGGCGCTCCTGGCGCGGCGCCAGTTGCAGCGTCAGCGTGGCCTTGCGCGGGTCGCCCACGCCGCCGCCGGTGAAGGGGTCGGCGCCGGCGGAGCCGCCGCCTATTGTGGTGTAGACGCTTTGCACATGGCCCACGCCCATGGCCAGGGCGCCGGCCCGCAGGGCCAGGGCCTGGGTGTCCCGCAGCTTGGTGCCGGGCGGCAGCTCCAGCATCACCTGGGTCTGGGCGTTGTCGTCCGGCGGTATGAAGCCCGAGGGCAGCAGCGGGATCAGCGCCAGCGAGCCAACGAAGAACAGCGTGGCGCCCAGCAGCGTCAGCACGCGGTGGCGCAGGCACCAGCCGCTGGCACGCATGTAGGCGGCCAGCCAGTGCGGCTCATGCTCTGGCGCCACCAGGGGTTTGAGCAGGTAGGCCGCCATCATCGGCGTGAGCAGCCGCGCCACGACCAGCGAGGCGAACACCGCCAGCGCCGCCGTCCAGCCGAACTGCTTGAAGAAGCGCCCAGCAATGCCGCTCATGAAGGCCGTGGGCAGGAACACCGCGATCAGCGTGAAGGTGGTGGCGATGACGGCCAGGCCGATCTCGTCGGCCGCCTCCATGGCCGCCTGGTACGGTGTCTTGCCCATGCGCAGGTGGCGCACGATGTTCTCCACCTCGACGATGGCGTCGTCCACCAGGATGCCGACCACCAGCGACAGCGCCAGCAAGGTGATGATGTTGATGGAAAAACCCAGCAGGTGCATGCCGATGAAGGCCGGTATCACCGACAGCGGCAGGGCCACGGCCGACACTATCGTTGCGCGCCAGCTGCGCAAGAACAGCCACACCACCAGCACCGCCAGGATGGCGCCCTCGTACAGCAGCTGCATGCTGCTGTCGTACTCGTCCTGGGCGATCTCGACGAAGTCCACGGTGCGCGTGAGCGTCAGGTCTGGGTGCTCGGCGCGCAGCTGATCGAGCGCGCGCTGCACGCCGGCGCCCACCTCCACCTCGCTGGCGCCGCGCGAGCGCGAGACCTCGAAGCCGATCACATGCTGCTCGCCCAGCAGCGCCGCGGTGCGCGGCTCGGCCCAGGTGTCGCTGACCTGGGCCAGCTGATCCAGGCGTATGCGGCGCCCGCCCGAGATGGGAATCTGCAGCGCCGCGACCTGCTCGGCCGTCTGCATCGTGGCCAGGGTGCGCAGCGGCTGCTCGGCGCCGCCCAGCTCGGCGCGCCCGCCGGCGCTCTCCAGCTGCACCTGGCGCAGCTGGCGCGAGACCTCGGCCGCCGTGGCGCCCAGGGCCTGCAGCTTGAGCGGATCGAGCGCCACGCGCACCTCGCGCGTCACGCCGCCCACGCGGGCGACGGCGCCCACGCCGGGCACGGCCAGCAGGCGGCGCGTCAGCTGGTCGTCCACGAGCCAGGACAGCTGCTGGTCATCGAGCTGGGACGAGGCGATGGCAAAGGCCAGTATCGGCTGGCTGGAGAGCTCCATCTTCGTGATCACCGGGTCGCGCAGGTCGGCCGGCAGGTCGGCGCGCACGCGCGAGATGGCCGAGCGCACGTCGTCCACCGCCTCCTGCACCGGCTTTTCCAGCTGGTATTCGGCGGCGATGGTGGCCGTGCCGTCCACCAGGGAGCTGCTGATGTGCTTGAGCCGCTGGGTGGTGGCGATGGCGTTCTCGATCTTGCGCGCCACGTCGCTTTCCAGCTGGCCCGGCGCCGCGCCCGGCAATACGGCCGTGACCATGACCACGGGCAGCTCCATGTCGGGGAAGTTCTGTACCTTCATGGCACGGAATGACAGCAGCCCGGCCAGCGTGAGCAGCACGAACAGCATGGCCGCCGGCACGGGGTTGCGTATCGACCAGGCGGAGAGATTCATCGTCACTATGTATTTGCTAGCTGTTTGCGCTTATTTGGCAGGTGTTTTTGGCTGATTTTGTTCAGAATCAGCGGCGATGCGCACCAGGTCGCCGTCGCTCAGGAAGGCGCCGCCGCGTTCCACGATGCGTGCCTCGGGCGCCAGGCCGGCGCGCACCTCCAGGCGTTCGCCGCTGCGCTGGCCGGTCTGCACGCGGCGCATCTGCACGCGCTCGTCCGCGCCCAGCTCGAAGACATGGCTGAAGCCGTCGCGCACCACCACGGCCGATAGCGGCACCGTCAGCGCCTGATGCTGGCCGAGCACGAACTCGCCGCGCGCGAACTGGCCGGCGCGCAGTTCGGGGTGGGCCGGCAGATCCACATACACCAGGGCGTTGCGCGTGTTCAGATCCACCGTGGGCGCCAGCGCCCGCACCCGGCCCGGCACCTGTGCCCCACCGGCGGTGCTGACCATGGCCGTGGTGCCGGGCTTGAGCAGCGCCAGGTCGGCGGCGCCCAGTTCCGCACGCCATTCCAGCCGGCCCTGGCGCAGCATGCGAAACAGCTCGCTGCCGGCGCCAGCCACGGCGCCCACGGTGGCCAGGCGCGCCGAGATCACGCCGTCGTCGGGCGCCAGCACCCGGGTGTGGCGCAGGCGCAGGCGCTGCGTGTCCACGCCCGCCTGGGCCGCCGCCAGGCGTGCCTGGGCGGCCTGCGCGGCGCTGGTGTACTGCTGAATCTGCTGCTGGCTCATGGCGCCGGTGGCCTTCAGGGCCGTGGCGCGCGCGGCGTTGGCCTGGGCCTCGGCCAGGGCGGCGCGCGCTTCCTGCCGGCCGGCGCGCGCCTGGGCCAGGTCGGCCTGCACGCTGTCGTCGGCAAAGCGCGCCAGCAACTGGCCCTTGCGCACCACATCGCCCACGTTCACGCGCACCTCGGCCAGGCGCAGGCCGTTGCTGTCGCTGCCAATGCTGGCCTCCTGCCAGGCGGCCACGTTGCCGTTGGCCGGCAGGCGCTGCGCCAGCGTCTCGCGCCGCGGCTGGGTCACGGCCACCGTCAGGGCCGGGCGTGCGGCCTGGGCCAGCGGCGGCGCGGCGCGCGAGCCGCCGCTGGGGAGCAGCACTGCGCCCGCGGCGAGCAGGGTGAGCGTTGCCGCTGCGATCAGGGAAATGCGCTTCAGTTGCATGGCTTCAGTCATCCATGGCGCTACGCGCCACCCGCAGGGCATGAAACCAGGGCGCCACGGCCGCACCACTGCCGTCATTCCCGCGCAGGCGGGAATCCAGGAGCGTCGCCGGGGGGCACTGGATCCCCGCCTGCGCGGGGATGACGATGGCAAGGCTTGGGGTGCAGGAAAACAGTTTCATTTCAGTTTTTCATAGCGTTGCGCGCCACCCGCAGGGCATGAAACCAGGGCGCCACGGCCGCACCGCTGCCGTCATTCCCGCGCAGGCGGGAATCCAGGAGCGTCGCCGGGGGGCACTGGATCCCCGCCTGCGCGGGGATGACGATGGCAAGGTTCGGGGTGCAGGAAAACAGTTTCATTTCAGTCAAATACGGCGTGCCACAGCGCCAGCACGGCGCCCTGCTCGGTGGCCAGGGTTTCGTGCGGCACGCGCGTGGGCTCCTCGTTCAGGCGCGCGCGGTGTTGCACCTGGCGCAGTTGGCGGTAGGCGTCGGCGGCGGCGCGGCCCACGCCCGCGGGCAGCAGGCCCGCGCCCTCGGCGCGCTGCAGCAGGGCGATGTTGCCCAGGTTGCCCTGCAGGCTGGGGTGTGTGGCCGAATGCGCCAGCACCAGGTATTGCACGGCGAATTCGGCGTCCACCATGCCGCCGGCGCTGTGCTTCACGTCGAATTGCTCGGCCGGCGTGGGGTGGGCGGCGCGCATGCGCTCGCGCATGGCCATGATCTCCTGGCGCAGCGCGGCCGGGTCGCGCGGGGCGGTGATGACGCCCTCGCGCACGGCGTCGAAGCGCGCGCGCAGCGCCTCGCTGCCCAGCACGAAGCGTGCGCGTGTCATGGCCTGGTGCTCCCAGGTCCAGGCGGTGTTGCTGCCGCGCTGCAGCTGGTAGTCGGCATAGGCCTGGAAGCTGGTCACCAGCAGGCCCGAGCTGCCGTTGGGGCGCAGCGCGGTGTCGATCTCGAATAGGTCGCCCTCGCCGGTCTTGGCCGAGAGCCAGGTGATGAGCTTGCGCACGAAGGCGGCGTAGACCTCGGGGGCGCGCTCATCTTCGTCGTCGAAGACAAAGACGATGTCCAGGTCGCTGCCATAGCCCAGCTCCTTGCCGCCCAGCTTGCCGTAGCCCAGGATGGCGAACTGCGGCTGATCGTCATTCGTGCGGTGCCGGTTCTTCAGCCGCGCCCAGCACCATTGGCTGGTCACGCGCAGCACGCTGTCGGCCAACAGCGACAGGTCGTCGGCCACCTGCTCCACGGTGAGGCGCCCCTCCACGTCGCGCGCCAGGGTGCGGAAGGTCTCGGCGTGGTGCGCGCGGCGCAGCAGGTTGAGCAGGTTCTCGTCGTCGGCCTCGCCGGTCGATTGCAGCGCCGCCAGGCGCAGCGCCAGTTCATGCTCGAAGTCGGCGGCGTCGAAGCGCTCGGACAGCAGGGCCTCGCCGGCCAGCTCGTCGATCACCCCCGGGTGCTGCAGCATGTAGCGCGCCGGCCATTTGGCCGCGCCCAGCAGATGCAGCAGGCGCTCGTGCACCAGGGGGCGCTCTAGCAGCAGGGCCAGATAGCTTTCGCGGCGCAGCAGCGGCTCCAGCCAACCCACCAGGCGCAGCGCGGCGGCCTCGCCGACGCGGCCCTCGGCCAGCCAGCGGGCGGTGCGCTGCACGATGCGAAACAGCCGTGCACGCGCCTCGTCGCGCAGGCCCTGCACGCGCTGGTGGCCGCGCCATTCGGCGACGCGCTCGCCCAAGGCCGGCGGCAGCTGCTCCAGCAGGGCCTGCAGGTCGGGGGGCGGTGCGGCGCTGGCCTGGCCCTTGTGGCAGCCGCCATTGGCGCAGCGCTTGTGCTCGGCGCCGCCGAGCAGGGTGTCGAACTCCTGCGCCACCAGCTCGCGGTGGCTGTCCAGTGCGCGCAGAAAGTCGCAGCAGGACAGCCCCATGGTGCGGCCGATCCAGGCCAGGTCGTCATCGCGCGTGGGCAGCACATGGGTCTGCTGGTCGTCCAGGTACTGGATGCGGTGCTCCACGCGGCGCAGGAAGATGTAGGCGGCGGCCAGCTGCGCGGCGGTCTGCTCGGGCATCAGGCCGGCGCGCGCCAGGCGCTCGAGCGCCTCCAGCGTGGGGCGGCGGCGCAGCTCGGGGAACTGGCCGCCACGCACCACCTGCAAGAGCTGCACGGTGAATTCGATCTCGCGTATGCCGCCGCGCGAGAGCTTCACGTCGTTGGCTCGCTCGGGCCGCCCGGCGCTGCGCTTGGCCGCATGGTCGCGGATCTGGTGGTGCAGCGCGCGCAGCGCGTCGAACACGTTGTAGTCCAGGTAGCGGCGGAACACGAAGGGCAGCACCACGCCGCGCAGCGCCTGCACGTTGGGCGTGGCAATGCAGTCCAGCGGCGCGACGATGCGGCTCTTGAGCCAGGCAAAGCGCTCCCATTCGCGCCCATGCACCTGCAGGTAGTCCTCCAGCGCCGACAGCGACAGCGCCGCCGGCCCGGAGTTGCCGTGCGGGCGCAGCGCCAGATCCACGCGGAACACGAAGCCATGCTCGGTGGTGTCGCCCACCAGGGCGTAGATGGCCTTCACGGCGCGCGCGAAGTATTCGTGGTTGGAGAGCTTGCCGCGCCCATCCGGCAGGCCGGCGGTCTCGCCGTCCTGCTCGTAGACGTAGATCAGGTCGATGTCGCTGGACACGTTGAGCTCGCGCGCGCCCAGCTTGCCCATGCCTATGACCCACAGCTGCACCGGCTCGCCCTGGGGGCCGCGCGGCGCGCCATGGCGCGCGTCCAGCTCGGCGCGGGCGGTGCGGCAGGCGCGATCCAGCGCCAGCTCGGCCAGCGCCGTCACGGCGCCGGTGATGTCGGCCAGCGGCGCACCCTGGTCGCAGTCCAGCGTGATGAGGCGCTGCATGACCAGCTGGCGCAGTATGCGCAGCGCCGCACCCAGGTCATGGCCGCGCGCCAGCAGCGCATCGCAGGCCTGGCCCATGCTGGCATGGCCGGGCACGCCCGGCGCCAGCAGGGCCAGCTCGGCGCCATAGCGGCGCTCTAGGCGCTGCTGGAAGCGCGAATAGTGCGAGGGCGGCTCGTTGGCGGCGGGGGTGCCGGTCGAAGGCATGGGCATGACAAGGGCAGGTCGGCGGCTGAACCCTCAGGGGGGCGTGGGCGGGGCATAATTCCTGCCACCTGTTTCAGCCGCCATGACCGAGCCTTCGTCCCACCCTTCCCGCCTGCTCAGACTGGTGGCGGGCTGTGCGCGATGGGGGTTGGGGCTGGTGCTGGCCATGTGGCTGTTGCTGGCGGCTGCCTGGGGGGGGCTGCATGGCTGGATTGTGCCGCGTATCGGCGACTACCGCCCCCAGCTGGAGGCGCAGGCCGGGCGCATCCTGGGGATTCCCGTGCGCATTGGCGCGCTTGCGGCGCGCAGCGAGGGCTTGATCCCCACCGTGGAGCTGTCCGGCGTGGCCCTGCTGGACGCCCAGGGGCGCGAGGCCCTGCAGCTGCGGCGCGTGGTGCTGGCGCTGTCGCCGCGCTCGCTGCTGCGCCTGGGGTTCGAGCAGATCTATGTCGAAGGCCCCGAGCTGGACATACGCCGCGCCGCCGACGGCCGTATCACCGTGGCCGGCCTGGCCTTGCGCTCTGACGCCCAGGGCGACAGCGCCGCCGCCGACTGGCTGTTTGCCCAGACCGAGGTGGCGCTGCGCGGCGGCACGCTGCGCTGGACGGACGAACAGCGCGCCGCGCCGCCGCTGGTGCTGACCGATGTGGATCTGGTGCTGCGCAATGGCGGCTGGCGCCACGCCATGCGCCTGGACGCCACGCCGCCGCCCGACTGGGGCGGGCGCTTCACGCTGCGCGGCAGGTTCCGCCAGCCGCTGCTCACCACCCATGGCGGCAACTGGCGGCGCTGGAGCGGCCAGCTGTATGCCGCCTTTGAGCATGTCGATGTCTCGCGCCTGAACCAGTATGCCGACCTGGGCACGCTGCGCGTGAGCGAGGGCAGCGGCGCCCTGCGCGCCTGGGCAGACCTGCAACGCGGCCAGCTGGCGGGCGGCGCGCTGGACATGGCGCTGGACGCGGTGAACGCCCAGCTGGGCCAGGACTTGCGGCCGCTGGTGCTGAGCACGGTGACCGGCCGGCTGGAGGGGCGCTGGCTGGAGGGCGGCTTTGAACTGGCGACGCGCAAGCTGCGGTTCGTGGCCGATGACGGCCTGCGCTGGAACGCCGGCGACCTGCGCCTGCGCCACCTGGCCCGGGGCCCGGCCGGGCAGGAGGAGGGCGAGTTGCAGGTCGACCAGCTGGACCTGGCGGCCGTGACGCAAATTGCCGCGCGCCTGCCGCTCGATGCGGCCGTGCGCACCGCGCTGCAGACCTATGCGCCACGCGGCCTGGTGCGCCAGCTGCAGGGCGGCTGGCATGGGCCGCTCGCGGCCCCGCAGCAGTACCAGCTGCGCGCCCGGGTGAGCGGCCTGGCCCTGGCGGCGCAGGACAAGCCGCCCAGCGTGGCCGGCCTGAGCGGCCTGGATGCCAACCTCGACCTGACGCACAAGGGCGGACGCGCCGACCTGGCCATGCACGACGGCCAGCTGCTGCTGCCCGGCGTATTCGAAGACCCGGTGCTGCCGGTGCGTCAGCTGTCGGCCACGGTGGCCTGGCAGATAGACGGGCCGCGCATTGCCGTGCAAAGCAGCGACCTGCGCTTTGCCAACGCCGACGCCCAGGGCGAGGCGCGCCTGGCCTGGCAGACGGCGGATGCCGCCAACTCGCCGGCGCGCGCACGTTTCCCGGGCGTGCTGGATCTGTCGGGCAGCCTGTCGCGCGCCGACGGCACGCGCGTGCACCGCTACCTGCCGCTGGCGATTCCGGCCGAAACGCGCCACTACGTGCGCGACGCCGTCCAGACCGGCAGCGCCAGCGAGGTGCAGTTCCGCGTCAAGGGCGACCTGCACGACTTTCCCTATGGCCACGCGCCGCGCCTGGGTGAATTCCACATCGCCGCGCGCGTCAATGGCGTCAACTACGGCTATGTGCCGCCCAGCCTGCTGGCGCCGGGCGAGCGGCCCTGGCCGGCCCTGTCGGATCTGGCCGGCGAGCTGGTGTTCGACCGCGCCAGCATGCAGGTGCGCAACGCCACCGGCAGCTTTGCCGGCCACCCCGCGCTGCGCGTGCAAAAGGTGGGCGCGAAGATCGCCGACCTGGAGCACAGCGTGGTCGAGGTCGATGGACTGGTGCGCGGCCCGCTGCAGGACATGCTGGCGCTGGTGCGTGGCTCGCAGATCGCCCAGCTGACCCATGGCGCGCTGGATCGCGCCACGGCCAGTGGCGCGGCCGAGCTGCAGCTGGCGCTGAAGCTGCCCCTGGCGCAGATGGCCCAGTCCCAGGTGCGCGGCAGCGTCACCCTGGCCGGCAACGAAGTGCGTTTCGTGCCCGAGGCGCCCACGGTGAGCGGCGCGCGCGGCGTGGTGCAGTTCAGCGACACGGGCTTCAGCCTGGTCGGCGTGCAGGGCCGGGCGCTGGGTGGCGAGCTGCGTCTGGAGGGCGGCATGGCGGCGCCGCCCGCGGCCGGCTCGCGCGACTCGCCGGTGCGCGTGCGCGCCCGCGGCACCGCCACCGCCCAGGACCTGCGCGAGGCCACGCAGCTGGGCCTGCTGGCGCAGCTGGCGCAGCACGCCAGCGGCGCCAGCGCCTATGCCTTGAGCCTGGGCGTGCGCCGCGGCGTGGCCGAGATCCAGGTCACCAGCGACCTGGTGGGCCTGGCGCTGGAGGCGCCGGCGCCGCTGGCCAAGGCGGCGGCGGCGCCGCTGGCGGTGCGCTTTGACAACCAGCTCACGGCCGAGGCCGCGGCCGCCGACAGTGCGCCGCTGCAGGACCAGCTGACGCTGGCGCTGGGCGATGTGCTGCGCCTGGACTACGTGCGTGCACTCGACGGCGAGCGCGCGCGCGTGCTGCGCGGCGCGGTGAGCGTAGGCCTGCCGGCGGCGCAGGCCCTGGCGCTGCCGCAGCAAGGGGTGGCAGCCAGCGCGCAGCTGGCCGAGCTCGACGTCGATGCCTGGCAGGCGCTGCTTGATCCGCAGCAGGGCGCGGCGCGCGCCACGGCCGACCAGGCGCAGGACTATCTGCCAGACAGCCTGGCGCTGCGCGTGGGCACGCTGGCGCTGCAAGGGCGCAGCCTGCACGACGTGGTGGCCGGCATTTCGCGCGCTGGCGCCACCTGGCGCGCCAACGTCACGGCGCGCGAGCTCGACGGCTATGTGGAATACCGCCAGGGCGAGGGCGGTGCCCAGCAGGATCAGCTGCATGCGCGCCTGTCGCGCCTAGCCCTGCCCCAGTCCACCGACACCCAGGTGAATGCGCTGCTGGACGCGCAGCAACCGGCCAGGCTGCCGGCGCTGGACATTGCGGTGCAGGATTTCGAGCTGCGCGGCCGGCACCTGGGCCGCCTGGAGATCGAGGCGCGCAACCGCGCCACCCAGGACGGCCAGCGTGAATGGCGCCTGGCCAAGTTCAACCTGGCGGCGCCTGAGGCCACGCTCACCTCCAGCGGCAGCTGGGCGCTGCTCAGCGGCGCGGGCTCCGAGGCACAGCGGCGCACCAGCATGGATTTCGCGCTCGACATACGCGACTCGGGCGAGCTGCTGGCGCGCTTTGGCATGGATGGCGTGCTGCGCCGCGGCAAGGGGCGCATCGCGGGCCAGGTGGGCTGGCTCGGCTCGCCGCTGTCGCCCGACTACCGCAGTATGTCCGGGCAGATGCATGTGGACGTGGAATCGGGCCAGTTCCTCAAGGCCGACCCGGGCCTGGCCAAGCTGCTGGGCGTGCTCAGCCTGCAGTCGCTGCCACGGCGCTTCGCGCTGGATTTCCGCGATGTGTTCAGCGAGGGCTTCGCCTTCGACTTCGTGCGCGGCGACGTGCATGTGAACCAGGGCGTGGCCACCACCAACAACCTGCAGATGAAGGGCGTGAACGCCGCCGTGCTCATGGAGGGCAGGGCCGACATCGAGCACGAGACGCAGGACTTGCACGTGGTGGTGGTGCCCGAGATCAACGCCATGACGGCCTCGCTCGTGGCCACGGCCATCAACCCGGTGCTGGGCCTGGGCAGCTTTCTGGCCCAGGTGTTCCTGCGCGGGCCGCTGATACAGGCGGCGACGCAGGAATTTCGCATCGACGGCACCTGGGCCGATCCGCGCGTGGAGCGCATCCAGCAGCGCAAGAACACCCCGGCAGGAGAAAAACCATGAAAGTCGCAGCCTTGCAAATGGTCTCCGGCATCGCCGTGCAGGCCAATCTGGACGCGGCACGCAGACTGCTGGAACAGGCCGCGCGCGCCGGCGCCGAACTGGCCGTGCTGCCCGAGTATTTCTGCGCCATGGGTCGGGCCGACGGCGACAAGCTGGCGCTGCGCGAGGCCATGGGCGATGGGCCGGTGCAGCGCTTCCTGGCCGGCGCCGCGCGCGAATTTGGCCTGTGGATCGTGGGTGGCACCCTACCGCTGGCGGGTGGCGACGCACAGCGCGTGTACAACAGCTCGCTGGTGTATTCGCCGGCGGGCGAATGCGTGGCGCGCTACGACAAGATCCACCTGTTTCGCTTCGACAACGGCCGCGAGCATTTCGACGAGGCGCGCACCATACAGGCGGGCCGGGGCAGCGTGCGCTTTGCGCTGCCGGCGCGCGATGGCCGGCTGTGGCATGTGGGCCTGTCGGTGTGCTATGACCTGCGCTTTCCCGAGCTGTACCGCGAACATGCGCAGGCCGGCGCCGACCTGTTGCTGGTGCCCAGCGCCTTCACCTACACCACCGGCCGCGCGCATTGGGAGCTGCTGCTGCGTGCACGCGCCGTGGAGAACCTGGCCTATGTGCTGGCGCCGGCCCAGGGCGGCCAGCATGAAAACGGCCGCCGCACCTGGGGCCACAGCATGCTCGTCGATCCCTGGGGCCAGGTGCTGGCGCAGCAGGCCGATGGCCCGGGGGTGGTGCTGGGCGAGCTGGATGCCGCGCATTTGCGCCAGCTGCGCCGCCAGCTGCCGGCGCTTGAGCATCGCGTGCTGTGATGCAGCTGTTTTTCCTCACCCCAACCCTTGCCATCGTCATCCCCGCGCAGGCGGGGATCCAGTGCCCCCCGGCAACGCTCCTGGATTCCCGCCTGCGCGGGAATGACGGCGGTGGTGTGGTCGTGGCGCCCAGGTTTCGTGCCCAGCGAGTGAAGCGCGGCGCCATGGGGCACTGAGATGATGGAGAGCACAGCGCCACACAAGGCCAGCGGGCCGGCCCTGCGCCAGCTGCCGCGCCGCTGGCTGGGCGCGTGGCGGCGCTGGTCGCTGTGGGCGCTGCTGCTGGTGCTGGTGGCCAGCATGCTGGTGACCCTGGTGTGGCTGGCCGGTCGCTACGAGGCTGGCGAGGTGCAAAACCGCCTGGAGCGCGACACCGCCGAGGCCGTGGCCGACATCCGCGCGGCCTTTGCGCACAACCTGCAGAACCTGCAGGCGCTGCAGGCGGGCGGCCCGGATGCGGCCATCTGGGAGAGCCGCGCCGCCAACCTGCTGACCCAGCGGCGCGAGCTGGTGCGCATAGAGTGGCGCGACACCCAGCTGCAGCTGCGCGCGCATGCCGAGTCGCCCTATCGCGTGCAGCAGCGCGACCCGGCCCGGCGCGCCAGCATGCATTCCGAGACCGCCCTGGCCTGCAGCAACGCGCGGCGCATCACCGGCCCGTCGTATTCGACCAGCTATTTCCAGCCCGTGCCCGACAGCGTGGGCGCCGAGATGATGGAGGTCTGCCTGCCGCTGATAGGCGACGGGCGCGTGCACGGCTTCATTGTTGCCACCTACGCGCTGCAAACGGTGCTGCAGGATCTGGTGGCACCGGGCCTGCGGCGCACGCAGGAGGTCTCGTTCACCGAGGCCGACGGCACGCGCCTGGCCCTGGTCGGCGCCACGCGCCGCGGCACGCGCATGTTCACGGCGCAGCAGCTGTTCGACCTGCCGGGCAATACCCTGGTGCTGCGCATGGATGGCTGGCACGCCGCGCCCAGCGTCTTCCCCAACGTGCTCACGGCGCTGGTCACGGCCATGTCCATCGCCCTGGTGTCGGTGCTGGTGGTGCTGGTGCGCGACAACCGGCGCCGCCTGCGCGCCGAGCGCGACCTGGGCGACGCACTGGCGTTTCGCAAGGCCATGGAGGACTCGCTGGTCACGGGCCTGCGCGCGCGCGACCTGCGCGGCCGCATCACCTACGTGAACCCGGCCTTTTGCGACATGGTGGGCTTCGCGCCCACCGAGCTCGTGGGCCGGGACACGCCGCCCTACTGGCCGCCCGAGCATGCGCATGAATATGCCCAGCGCCAGAGCGTGCGCATGGCCGGGCGCCTGGATCCGCCGCGCGAGGGCTATGAATCGACCTTCATGCGCAAGGACGGCACGCGCCTGACGGTGATGATCTACGAGGCGCCGCTGATCAACGCCCAGGGCCTGCACACGGGCTGGATGGGCTCGTTCCTGGACGTGACCGAGCAGCGCCGCGCGGAGGAGCTGTCGCGCACCTCGCAGGAGCGGCTGCAGGCCACGGCACGCCTGGCCACCGTGGGCGAGATGGCCTCGCTCTTGAGCCACGAACTGAACCAGCCGCTGGCGGCCATTGCCAGCTATGCCACGGGCTCGCTGAACCTGCTGGGCGCGGCGCAGGCGGCGCAGCCGCCATCGGCGCATGAGCTGGCCGACCTGCGCGTGGGCGTGCAGCGCATTGCGGCGCAGGCCGAGCGCGCCGGTCGCGTCATCAAGAGCGTGCACGACTTCGTGCGCCGGCGCGACCAGTCGCGCGCGCCGGCCCAGGCGCAGGCGCTGTTCGATGCCGTGCTGCCGCTGATCCGGCTCCAGGCACACAAGATTGGCGTGCGCGTGGTGCTGGACATAGCGCACGGTCTGCCCCCCGTGGTGTGCGACCACACCATGGTCGAGCAGGTGCTGCTGAACCTGGCACGCAATGGCATGCAGGCCATGGACGACCCCGAGATCCACCCGCGCATCCTGGAGCTGCGCGTGCGCCGCGCGGCCTCCAACGCGGCACGCGGCTGGCTGGAGTTTTCCGTCGCCGACACGGGCGCCGGCATCCCGCAGGACGTGGTGGAGCGCCTGTTCACGCCGTTCTACACCACCCGCGCCGAAGGCATGGGCCTGGGCCTGTCGCTGTGCCGCACGGTGGTGGAGCAGCATGGCGGCTTCCTGGGCCACGCCACGCGCCAGCCGCGTGGTACCGTATTCACCTTCACCCTGCCCGTGTACTTTGAAACACCCCCCTGAGTCGCTTCGCGCCTTCCCCCCGCTCTCGCATCGCTGCGCGCTGCGGGCAGGGGGACGCAGCCCTCGCTGCGGGGCGGCCCTTGGCTTGCTGCCCTGGCATGAGTTGCGCCCGTTTCATGCGATGCGGACGGTGATTTAGTTCAATGGAAAAATGACATGGAACCCGCCGCCAACGCCACTGTGTACATCGTGGACGACGACGCCGAGGTGCGCGAGGCCCTGGCCTGGCTGCTGCGCTCGCGCCGCGTGTTCAGCGAAACCTACCCCAGCGCCGAGGCCTTCGAGCACATGCTGGCAGAACGCGCCGCCGCCGGCCTGCCCCAGCGCCAGCCCTGCTGCCTGCTGCTGGACGTGCGCATGCCGGGCATGAGCGGCCTGGCCCTGTTCGACAACATGGTGGCGCGTGGCGACACCGCTGGCATACCGGTGATCTTCCTCACCGGCCATGCCGACGTGCCCACGGCCGTGGCCACGGTCAAGCGCGGGGCCTTCGACTTTTGCGAAAAACCGTTCTCGGACAACCAACTGGTGGATCGCGTGCAGGCGGCACTGCAGCTGTCGGCCGAGCACCTGAGCGACAGCCGCGCCCAGCACGCGCTGCAGGACAGGCTGGCCGAGCTGACCGAACGCGAGCGCGACGTGATGCGCCTGGTGGTAGAGGGCCTGCCGAACAAGCTCATCGCCGACCAGCTGGACATCAGCGTGCGCACGGTGGAGGTGCACCGTGCGCGCGTGTTCGACAAGATGCAGGTCAAGTCGGCGGTGGAGCTGGCCAATCTGCTGCGCGCGCAGCCCGGTTGAGCGTTGAGCGTGGAGCGCCGCGGGACGCTCAACGCTCAACGCTCAACGCTCAACGCTCAACGCTCAACGCTCAACGCTCAACCCTTGCGTTCGCCCATGAAGATCTCCACGCGGCGGTTGCGCGCCCGGCCCGCGGCCGTGTCGTTGCTGGCAATCGGCTCGCGCGCGCCGCGGCCATCGACCTGGATGCGCGCGCCGCTCACGCCGCGGGCCGTGAGGTAGTTGCGCGTGCTCTCGGCGCGCTCCAGCGACAGCGGGTTGTTGATGGCGTCGCTGCCCGTGGAGTCGGTGTGGCCGATGATGCGCACGTCGGCGTTCGGGTTGTTGCGCAGGCCCTCGGCAAAGCGATCCAGGATGGGACGGAAGCTCGGCTCGATGTCGGCGCGGCCGGTGGCGAACGAGATGTCGCTGGGGATGTCCAGCTTCAGCTGGTTGTCCGCCGTCTGCGTCACGGTCACGCCCGTGCCCTGGGTGGCGGCCTGCATCTCCTGCTTTTGTTTTTCCATGTGCTGCGACCAGATATAGGTGCCCAGGGCGCCCACGCCCGCGCCTATCACCGCGCCGGTGCCGGCGTGTCCGCCGGTCATGGCGCCAATGGCGGCGCCGCCCAGCGCGCCGGCGCCGGCGCCCATGGCCGTGCGGCGCTGGGTGTCGCTCATGTCGGCGCAGCCGGCGGTCAGCAGCAGGGCGGCGGCACAGCCGATCAGCAGGGGTTTGCGCATGGTGGCTTCCTTGTATGTAATGAGAGTGTGATCGCCCGCCAGCCTAGCAAGCGCCGCAGGCGCGGTCTGTAGGACGGGCGGCAAGCGATGTGAATGGCTGCAAACAACTGTCAATCCTCCCGATCCGGCGGCAGCTCGCCGCGCTTGCGGCCCGAGAACATGGTCCACCAGAGAATTCCCACAAAGATCAGCAGCGCTACCAGCGCCTCAAGCAAAATCAGCCCCATGAAGCTTAGTCTCCCACGCCTGTTCCTGATGGCGCTGATTGTAGGAATGCTGGCCGCCTGCTCCACGCCGGTGCCCCTGGAGCCGTCCGCGCCCGGCGTGCCAGCGGCCCGGCCCGCATCCCCCGGGCCGGTGGCCGTGCCGGGCACGCTGAGCCAGGCCAAGAGCCGTTGGGTGCCCGTGGCCTGGAGCGAGCTGCCGGGCTTTGACGCCGATGCCCTGCACGAGGCCTGGAACGCCTGGCTGCGCAGCTGCGAGCGCCCGGCACCGGCCTTTGCGCCCCTGTGCGGCGACGTGCGCCGCCTGAGCATCGCCAGTCCCGAGGAGCAGCGCGCCTGGATCATGCAGCGCCTGCAGCCCTACCGTATCGAGTCGCCCGAGGGCGGCGCCGAGGGCCTGCTCACCGGCTATTTCGAGCCCTACCTGGACGCTGCGCGCCAGCCCGGCAATGGCTTTGTCGTGCCCCTGTACGCGCCGCCGGCCGAGCTGGGCCAGCGCAAGCCCTGGTACACGCGCCAGCAGATCGAGACCCAGCGCGAGGCCCAGGCTGCCCTGGCCGGCCGCGCCATCGCCTGGGTGCGCGACCCGGTGCAGGCCATGGTGCTGCACATACAGGGCTCGGGCCGGCTGCGCGTGCTGGAGGCCGACGGCAGCCAGCGCCTGGTGCGCCTGGCCTATGCCGGCACCAACGACCAGCCCTACAAGAGCGTGGGCCGGTGGCTGCTGGACCAGGGCCTGGTGCGCGACGCCACCTGGCCCGGCATCAGCGCCTGGGTGGCGCAAAACCCGCAGCGCGTGAACGAGATGCTGTGGAGCAACCCGCGCTACGTGTTCTTCCGCGAGGAGCCGCTGGATGCGCTGGACGCCGCCTTCGGCCCCAAGGGGGCGCAGGGCGTGCCGCTGACGCCGGGGCGCTCCATCGCCGTGGATCGCCAGAGCATTCCCTACGGCACGCCGGTGTGGCTGGCCTCCAGCGGGCCCACGGCCCAGCTGTCGCGCCTGGTGCTGGCGCAGGATACGGGCAGCGCCATCCTGGGCGCGGTGCGCGCCGACTATTTCACCGGCTGGGGCCAGGAGGCGGGCGACATGGCCGGGCGCCTGAAGCAGAACCTGCGCCTGTGGGCGCTGTGGCCGAGGCAGGGCGCAACCCCCTGAAGCGCCATGCGCCTTCCGCCCTTCTCTCGCGCTGCGCGCGGGAAGGGGGACGCCACCAGCGACGCTCGCGTGCTCATGCCGGCAAGATGCCGGCGCTCCCAGCCCCCATCCCAACCTTCCCCCAGCGGGGGAAGGAGTCTGAGACAGCTTGCGAATCAAGCAAATATGCCTGATTAGCGACATGCATCAGACCAAGCCGCAGGCCCTCATCCCCACCCTCTCCCAGAGGGTGTAAAACCGGCGCGACCGGTCGCCCTCGCCCCTTTGAGGAGAGGGAGGGGTGAGGGGCATCAGCGACATGTACATAGTCGGGCAAATATGCCGTTGGCGCTTGTAAGTAAAACGCTGCCAGCTATCAAAATGATGATTTCATCACTCGCCCTCGACCACATAGCGTGTGATCACCGGCGGCGCCTCGCCGGTGTGGAAGGCGAACTTGCGGTCTCGCAGCGCCACGTCGGAGGCGGTGACACGGTCGAAGCGGCGCAGGTGCTCGGTCCAGGACTCGTCCACGATGCGCTCCACGTAGCGGCGCGGGTCGGCGATGTCGTGCTGCAGCTCCCAGCTCAGGGCGCCCTGGCGTAGGCGCGCGCGCCGGCTTTCCTGCATCACGGCGCGGAACTCGGCCGCGCGCGCGGGCTGGATGAAGTACTCGATGCTGGTCACCAGGCGCAGCCCGGCCTCGGGCGGGGTTTCGGCCTGGGGCATCTTGAAGGCGCGCGAGGGGCTCAGGTCCTCCTCGCCGTGGTGGCCGCTCACCAGGCGCTGCACCAGGGTCATCACGGCCACGCCTATGGCCGCGGCCAGCGCCAGGCTCATGGGCACGCTGGTCAGCGCCGCTACCTGGCCCCACAGCGCGGCGCCGGCGGCGGTGGCGCCCATGATGGCCATCTGGAAGATGGCCATGCCGCGCGCGCGCACCCAGTTGGGCAGGGCGAATTGCGCCGCCACCACCAGGGCGTTGGCCACGGTGATCCAGGCCGCGCCGGCCACCACCATGGCCGGCACGGCCACATACACGTTCGGCGCCACGGCCACGACGGCCGAGCCCAGCGACTGCACCAGGGTGCCGCGCGCCACCAGCTGGTCGGCGGCCATCATCTGGCGCAGCCGCGGCAGCAGCATGGCAGCGCCTATGGCGCCGGTGCCCATGGCCGCCAGCAGCAGCGTGAAGGTGCCGGCGCCGCCGCCCTGCAGGCCGCGCGCCACCAGCGGCAGCAGCGCCAGCAGGGCCGTGGCGTGCAGGAAGAACACCGCAATGCGCCACAGCACGGCGCGCATTGGTGGGGATTCGCGCACGAACTGCAGGCCCACGCGCATGGCGCTGGCCAGGCGCTCGCGCCCCAGCGGATTGGGCGTGGCCTGGCGGCGCCAGCGCATGATGGTGAAGCCGGCAAGCACCGACAGCACGGCGTTGAGCACGAACACCCAGGCGCTGCCAAAGCTGGCGATGATGGCCCCGGCCAGCAGCGGGCCGATGATGCGCGAGGCGTTCATGGCCACGCCATTGAGCGCCAGCGCCGCAGGCAGGTGCGGGCGCTCCACCAGCTCGGGCACGATGGCCGAGAACACCGGCCAGCGCATGGCCAGGCCAATGCCGTTGGCAAAGGTGAGCGCCAGCAGCAGGTGGGCGTTGATGCCGCCGGCAAGGATCACCGCGCACAGCACCATGGCCACCACCGCCACCCAGAACTGCGTGACCATGAAGTACTTGCGCCGATCGAGTATGTCCGCCAGCGCCCCGCTGGGCAGGCCGAGCAGGAACACCGGCAGGGTGGAGGCCGTTTGCACCAGCGCCACCAGTACCGGCGAGGGGGTCAGTGTGGTCATCAGCCAGGCGGCCGCCACGTCGTTCATCCACATGCAGGTATTGGCCACCAGCCAGGTCAGCCAGAGCATGCGGAACACCGGCACGGTGAGCGGTGCCAGCGGCGATTGCGGCGCGCGCTGGGCGGCGCTGCGCTGGAGCTCGGCCGTGGCCGCGGCCTCGGCGGCGGCGGCGATGTCCGAGGCGTTGGCGGGCCCGTGGGCGGCGGCCTCGGTGTCGGGGTTGTGGGGCGGGTGGTCGGGAGCGGGCGGTGGCGGCATGGGTGCGCCATTGTCGCGCGCCACCGGGCGCGCCGTCCCCGGGCCGCAGTGGCAGCCTCGGATACCGCCAGGGAATATGAACGTAAACGGCCTGTATCGCTTATGGGGTAAGCGCAAGCAGCAATGAAAATAATAGCAAACGGCGCCAGTCCCTCACGCCCGGGCCTGCTCCAGGTGCGTCAGCGGCAGCGCGCCGCCGGCCTTGACCTCGCCCAGCGAGAAGCTGGTGTGCATGTCCTTCACGTTGGGCAGGTTCAAGAGCACGCTGCGCGCGAACTGCGAGAAGCTTTCCAGGTCGCGCGCCACCACCTGCAGCTCGAAGGTGCCGGTGCCGCTGATGTAGTGGCAGGACACGACCTGGGGTATCTGGGCGATGGCCTGCTCCATGGCGCGCGTCAGCTCACCCGTGCTGCGCTCGGCGTCCAGGCGCACGAAGGCCAGCACGCCCAGGCCGATCTTGTGGCGGTCGATCTCGGCGTGATAGCCGCGGATGAAGCCGGCCTCCTCCAGCGCGCGCACGCGGCGCCAGCAGGGCGCGGCCGACAGGCCCACGCGCTGGGCCAGCTCGGCATTGGTCAGGCGTGCGTCCTGCTGCAGCTGGCCCAGTATGGCCAGGTCGTATTTGTCCAAGTTTTCCATTTTTTGATTGTTTTCGGAAAGAATCTTTCCCGCATCGGGGTAAACACGGCAAACAAAGCAAACACATACCAAGGGCTGGCGCATACACTGCACGCCCCACGCCCGTTCGCCCAGCTCCCCCGCGCGCGGCTCGCCCAACAATTCTCCGGAGACCTGCCATGAATGCCCCCCTGCCCGACCATGTGCGCCGCGCGCTGGAAAGCGTCACGCTGGACGACAAATACGCCCTGGGCCATGGCCGTGCCTTCATGAGCGGCGTGCAGGCCCTGGTGCGCCTGCCCATGCTGCAGCGCCAGCGCGACGCGGCCGCGGGCCTGAACACGGCGGGCTTCATCAGCGGCTACCGTGGTTCGCCCCTGGGCGGCTACGACCAGGCCCTGCTGGGCGCGCGCAAGCACCTGGCCGAGAACCATGTCGTGTTCCAGCCCGGCGTGAACGAGGAGCTGGGCGCCACCGCCGTGTGGGGCACGCAGCAGCTGGACATCTACCCCGAGTCCAAGAAGTACGACGGCGTGTTCGGCATCTGGTACGGCAAGGGCCCGGGCGTGGACCGCTGCTCCGACGTGTTCAAGCACGCCAACATGGCCGGTACGGCGCGCCACGGCGGCGTCATCGCCGTGGCCGGCGACGACCACATCAGCAAGAGCAGCACGGCCGCGCACCAGAGCGACCATATCTTCAAGGCCTGCGGCTCGCCGGTGTTCTTTCCCAGCAGCGTGCAGGACATCCTGGACATGGGCCTGCACGCCTTTGCCATGAGCCGCTTCTCGGGCCTGTGGTCGGGCCTGAAGACGGTGCAGGAGGTGGTCGAGTCGTCCAGCAGCATCTCGGTCGATCCGGATCGCGTGAACATCATCCTGCCCGAGGATTTCGTGATGCCGCCGGGCGGCCTGCACATACGCTGGCCCGACGCGCCCCTGGAGCAGGAGGCGCGCCTGATGGACTACAAGTGGTACGCGGCCCTGGCCTATGTGCGCGCCAACAAGCTCAACTACAACGTGGTCGCCACGCCGCAAGATCGTTTCGGGATCATCGCCAGCGGCAAGGCCTACAACGACATGCGCCAGGCGCTGATCGACCTGGGGCTGGATGACGAGCATTGCCGCAGCTTGGGCATCCGCGTGCACAAGGTGAACGTGGTCTGGCCGCTGGAGGCCGGCATCACGCGTGACTTTGCCGAGGGGCTGCAGGAGATCCTGGTGGTCGAGGAAAAGCGCCAGGTCATCGAATACCAGCTCAAGGAGCAGCTCTACAACTGGCGCGCCGACGTGCGCCCGGACGTGCTGGGCAAGTTCGACGAGGTCGAGGGCGACCATTCGGGCGGCGAGTGGGGCATGCCCAACCCCAGCCAGAACTGGCTGCTGCGCCCCCAGGCCGACCTGACGCCGGCCATCATCGCGCGCGCCATCGCCAAGCGCCTGAAGAAGCTGGGCGTACCCGCCGACATCGCGGCGCGCATGGACGAGCGCCTGTCGGTCATAGCGGCGCGCGAGCGCGGCATGGCCGAGCAAAAGGTGGATACCGGCGAGCGCATGCCCTGGTTTTGCAGCGGCTGCCCGCACAACACCAGCACCCGCGTGCCCGAGGGCAGCCGCGCCGTGGCCGGCATAGGCTGCCATTACATGGTGAACTGGATGCCCGATCGCAACACCAGCACCTTCACGCAGATGGGCGGCGAGGGCGTGACCTGGGTCGGCCAGGCGCCGTTCACCAAGACCAACCACGTGTTCGCCAACCTGGGCGACGGCACCTACTTCCACAGCGGCCTGCTGGCGATCCGCCAGAGCATCGCCTCGGGCGCCAACATCACCTACAAGATCCTCTACAACGACGCCGTGGCCATGACCGGTGGCCAGCAGGTGGGCGAGCGGCCCGAGGGCCATTCCGTCGCGCAAATCGCCCACAGCCTGCGCGCCGAGGGCGTGACCCGCCTGGTGGTGGTGACCGACGAGCCCGCCAAGTACCACGGCCGCGCCCACCAGCTGGACGCCAATGCCGCGCGCGCCAAGCATGGCGAGCTGCTCAACGAGCTGCCGCCGGGCGTGCCGGTGTTCCACCGCGACGAGCTCGACCGTATCCAGCGCGAGCTGCGCGACGTTGCCGGCTGCACGGCGCTGATCTACGACCAGACCTGCGCCACCGAGAAGCGCCGGCGCAGGAAGCGCGGCACCATGGCCGCTCCGACCAAGACGGTGATCATCAACGAGCTGGTCTGCGAGGGCTGCGGCGACTGCTCGGTGCAATCGAACTGCCTGTCCGTGGAGCCCGTGGAAACGCCCTTTGGCCGCAAGCGCCGCATCAACCAGAGCACCTGCAACAAGGACTATTCCTGCGTCAAGGGCTTTTGCCCCAGCTTCGTCACCATCGAGGGCGGGCAGCTGAAAAAACCCAAGAAGGAAAAGAAGGGCGACCTGGCCAGCCTGCCCCCCATCCCCGAGCCGGCGTTGCCGGTGGCTGAAGAGGCCTGGGGCATCATCGTCGCCGGCGTGGGCGGCACGGGGGTGATCACCATAGGCTCCCTGCTGGGCATGGCCGCGCACCTGGAGGGCAAGGGCGTGGTCACGCAGGACGCGGCGGGCCTGGCGCAAAAGGGCGGCGCCACCTGGAGCCATGTGCAGATCGCCAACCGCCCCGAGGCCATCTACACCACCAAGGTGGACACGGCCAAGGCCGACCTCATCATCGGCTGCGACCCCATAGTCGCCGCCAACAAGGCCACGCTGGCCGCCATGCGGCCGGGCCGCAGCTTCGTGGCGCTGAACAGCCACGGCACGCCGGCCGCGGCCTTCGTGCACGACCCCGACTGGCAGTTCCCGGCCGAGGGCTGCGAGGCGGCGATTGCCGCCGCCGTGGGCTCAGACCTGCTGGGCGTGTTCGACGCCGAGCGGGTCGCCACCGAGCTGCTCGGCGACAGCATCTACACCAACCCGCTGATGCTGGGCTATGCCTGGCAAAAGGGCCGCGTGCCGCTGTCGCACGCCGCGCTGATGCGCGCCATGGAATTGAACGGCGTGCAGGTGGCCAACAACCAGGCCGCGTTCGAATGGGGCCGCCGCTGCGCCCACGACCTGGCCGCCGTGCAGGCGCTGTATGCCGCGCAGCAGGTGATCCAGTTCGTGAAGAAGCCCGGCCTTGCCGAGATGCTGGCGCAGCGCGTCCAGTTCCTCACCGGCTATCAGAACGCCGCCTACGCCGCCGAGTACAGCGCCTTTGTCGAGAAGGTGCGCGCGGCCGAGGGCAAGCTGGGCCAGGGCACCCACCTGGCCGAGGCCGTGGCGCGCTACCTGTTCAAGCTCATGGCCTACAAGGACGAGTACGAGGTGGCGCGCCTGCACACCGACGCCGCCTTCACTCGGCGCATAGAGGCCATGTTCGAGGGCGACTATCGCATCGTGCACCACCTGGCGCCGCCGGCACTGGCCGGCAAGGGCGACCAGGGCGAGCCGCTCAAGAAGAGCTACGGGCCCTGGATGCGCAAGGCCATGGGTGTGCTGGCCGGCATGAAAGGCCTGCGCGGCACGGCGCTCGACCCCTTCGGCAAGACCGAGGAACGCCGCACCGAGCGCGCCCTGATCCAGGAATACCGCGCCTGCGTGGACGAACTGCTGGCCGGCCTGGCCCCCGAGCGCCTGGCCCTGGCCGTGCAGATCGCGAGCATTCCCGAGGACATACGCGGCTATGGCCATGTGAAGCAGCGCCACCTGCAGGCGGCGCGCGACAAATGGGCGGCACTGATGCAGCGCTGGCGTGAGCCGGCGGTGGGCCTGTCTTGAGTCTGCTTCACTATATGTAGCTGTTGACGATTTCTAGATAAGCGTCAGCGGCTGTTTCGCCTTGTGAGTCACATGCGTTGGAAAGCACCGTCATGCCCGCGCAGGCGGGCATCCAGTCTCGGCACGGGGCCATGGATCCCCGCCTTCGCGGGGATGACGATGCGCAGCCAAGTGCGTCCAAGGGCTGTCGCTCATCGGGTCGTCTTGTGGAAAACCCGGCAGTCACGAAGGAGCGAATTCGGGCAGGCAAGGCGCGCCGAATACAATCGCCTGTTGCCCTCGCGGCCGGCCCAGCCGGGCCCTGCAGATCATTCATCCCTTGTTCGAGTGGAGTTTTCCCTGTGTTTATTTCTTCCGCCTTTGCCCAAACCGCACCCGCCGCCGCTGCCGAGGGGGGCCTGATGGGCTCGCTCACCGGCATGCTGCCGCTGGTGCTGATGTTCGTGGTGCTGTACTTCATCATGATCCGGCCCCAGATGAAGCGCCAGAAGGAGCACCGTGCCATGATCGACGCCCTGGCCAAGGGCGACGAGGTGGCCACGGCGGGCGGACTGCTGGGCAAGGTCACGAGCCTGGGCGAAGGCTATGTGCAACTGGAGATCGCCTCCGGCGTGCAGGTGCAGGTGCAGCGCAGCGCCGTGACCCAGGTGCTGCCCAAGGGCACCGTCAAGTAAACCGGTCGTAGGCCCGCAGGCCTTTTTGTGAGGGCGGATGGGCGCATGCACGCCCGCTGCCCCGTAGGTATTTGAAGAGCGCGATCATGAACCGTTACCCGGTCTGGAAGTACGCGATCCTGGTGATCGTGTTGCTCGTGGGGGCCTTGTACACCCTGCCCAATTTCTATGGCGAGGCGCCGGCCGTGCAGGTGTCCTCGGCCAAGGCCACCATCAAGGTCGATGCCGCGCTGCAGCGGCGTGTCGAGGAAATCCTCAAATCGGCCGGCGTGACCTCGGATTCGGTGACCCTGGACAGCAACTCGGTGCGTGCGCGCTTCGACACGCCCGACACCCAGCTCAAGGCCAAGGACGCGCTGGAAAAGGCGCTGACGCCCGACCCGTCCGACCCGCCCTACATCGTGGCGCTGAACCTGGTGTCGCGCTCGCCCGACTGGCTCACCGCCATCAACGCGCGCCCCATGTACCTGGGCCTGGATCTGCGCGGTGGCGTGCACTTCATGCTGCAGGTGGACATGCAGGCGGCGCTCACCAAGAAGACCGAGTCCTATGCCGGCGACCTGCGCACGGCGCTGCGCGAGAAGAACATACGCCACGGCGGCATCAGCCGCGACGGCCAGGCGGTGGACATCCGCGTGCGCGACGAGGCCACGTTGACGGCCGCGCGCAACCTGATTGCCGACCAGTTCCCCGACCTGCTCACCAGCAGCAGCCCCGACGGCGACGGCTTCAAGCTGCGCGCCGTGATCAAGCCCGAGGCGCTGCGCAAGGTGCAGGAGCAGGCGCTCAAGCAGAACATGGTCACGCTGCACAACCGTATCAACGAGCTCGGCGTGGCCGAGCCGGTGATCCAGCAGCAGGGGCTGGATCGCATCGTGGTGCAGCTGCCCGGCGTGCAGGACACGGCCAAGGCCAAGGACATCCTGGGCCGTACCGCCACGCTGGAGGTGCGCATGGTGGACGAGGGCACCGAGGCCCGCGCCGCGGAAACCGGCGCCGGCCCCGTGCCCTTTGGCGACGAGAAATACCTGGACCGCAACGGCCAGGCGGTGATCGTGAAAAAGCAGGTCATCCTGACGGGTGAGAACCTGACCGACGCCCAGCCGGGCTTCGACAGCCAGACCCAGGAGCCCACCGTCAACCTGACGCTGGACGCCAAGGGTTCGCGCACCTTCAAGGACGTGACGCGCGACAACATCGGCAAGCGCATGGCCATCGTGCTGTTCGAAAAGGGCAAGGGCGAGGTGGTCACGGCCCCGGTGATCAGGAGCGAGATCGGCGGCGGGCGCGTGCAGATCTCCGGCCGCATGACGACGCAAGAGGCCAACGACACGGCCCTGCTGCTGCGCGCGGGGTCTCTTGCCGCGCCCATGGAGATCATCGAGGAATACACCATAGGCCCGAGCCTGGGCGCCGACAACATCCAGCGCGGCGTGCACTCCGTGGTCTGGGGCATGGCGGCCATCGCCGCCTTCATGTGCGTGTACTACATGCTGTTCGGCGTGTTCTCCACCATTGCCCTGGGCATGAACGTGCTGCTGCTGATCGCCGTGCTGTCCATGCTGCAGGCCACGCTGACGCTGCCCGGCATCGCCGCCATGGCGCTGGCCCTGGGCGTGGCCATCGACTCCAACGTGCTCATCAACGAGCGCATACGCGAGGAGCTGCGCGCCGGCATCGCCCCACAGGCGGCCATCGCCGCGGGCTACGAGCGCGCCTGGGCCACCATCCTGGACTCCAACGTCACCACCTTGATCGCCGGCCTGGCGCTGCTGGCCTTCGGCACCGGCCCGGTGCGCGGCTTTGCCGTGGTGCACTGCATAGGCATCCTGACCAGCATGTTCTCCGCGGTGTTCTTCTCGCGCGGTCTGGTGAACCTCTGGTACGGGCGCCAGAAGAAGCTCAAGAGCGTGGCCATAGGCCAGGTCTGGAAGCCCGAGGGCGACGAGCACCGATCCGTGGCCGGCCGCGGCGGCAGCACTGATTAAAGGGAGGAAAAATCATGGAATTTTTAGTTCCAGCATCACATGCGCTGCGCGCATATGAGCTTCCCCTGAAAATTCCACGATAAGGATAAGAAATCATGGAATTTTTCCGGATCAAAAAAGACATTCCGTTCATGAAGTACGCGTTGGTGCTCAACGCGGTGTCCTTCATCACCTTCGCCCTGGCGGTGTTCTTCCTGTTCACGCGCGGCCTGCACCTGTCGGTGGAGTTCACCGGCGGCACCGTCATGGAGCTGGCCTACACCCAGACGGCCGACATCGGCAAGGTGCGCGACAAGGTGTCCGCCCTGGGCTACCCCGACGTGGTGGTGCAGAACTTCGGCACCTCGCGCGACATCATGATCCGCCTGCCGGTGCAAAAGGGCGTGACCTCGGCCCAGCAAAGCGAGCAGGTGCTGGCCGCTCTGAAGAGCGAAACCCCCGACGTGACGCTGCGCCGCACCGAGTTCGTCGGCCCGCAGGTGGGCGAGGAGCTGGTGCATGGCGGCCTGATGGCCCTGGGGATGGTGGTGCTGGGCATCGTCATCTACCTGGCGTTCCGCTTCGAGTGGAAGTTCGGCGTCGCCGCCATCATCGCCAACCTGCACGACGTGGTCATCATCCTGGGCTTCTTCGCCTTCTTCCAGTGGGAGTTCTCGCTGTCGGTGCTGGCCGGCGTGCTGGCCGTGCTGGGCTATTCGGTGAACGAATCGGTGGTGATCTTCGACCGTATCCGTGAGGCCTTCCGGCGCTTTCGCAAGCTGAACACGCATGAGGTGATAGACCACGCCATTACCAGCACCATGAGCCGCACCATCATCACCCATGCCTCGACCGAGGCCATGGTGCTGTCCATGTTCTTCTTCGGCGGCCCCAGCCTGCATTACTTCGCCCTGGCGCTGACGATCGGCATCCTGTTCGGCATCTACTCCTCGGTGTTCGTGGCCGCGGCCATCGCCATGTGGCTGGGCGTCAAGCGCGAGGATCTGGTCAAGACCGCGGCGCGCAAGGACGGCGACCCCAACGATCCGAATTCCGGGGCGGTCGTCTAACTGTCTGTTCAGTGCAACAAATGCGCTGGCGCAACGGCTAATATCGAGGGCCTATGGCTACGGATATCCCGCCCAGCAGCACTGCCGACCGCCGCCTGGCCCAACAGGCGCGCCAGCGCTTCGTGGACAGTCTGTGCGACGGCCTGCCGGCCCTGGACAAGAAGCTGTATGAGTTCCTGACCGACCTCATGGCGCAGACCGCCACGCAGCGCGACATGCAGCTGCGCCGTGACGCCTGGCTGAGTTATCAGGCGCGCCGCAAGGCCTGGGTGGCGGACATGGCGCGGACCTGGCGCGAGGCCCTCGTGCCGCAGCAAACCATTTCCACCCCCATGCCCCTGGATGGCGGCCTGGAACTGGTGGACGACGATGTGGTCGAAGACCGCCTGCTGGCCTCGCGCATGGCGCTCACCGTGACCGAGCATGTGGGCACGACCTATGACGTGGCGCGTCAGCGCACCCAGCATCTGGACGGGCGCGAGCTTTCCAGTCGCGACATCCTGCGCCCCGAGACCCTGTGCCAGCGGTTGGTGGAGTCATGGCGGGAGGCCGGACTCAAGCGCGATGAGCTGCAGCTGGTGCTCGACCCCGTGCAGGCGGCCGTTGCCGCGCTGGCCCTGGCGCAGTACCAGGCGCTGGTGCAGCTGTATGACGAGCAGGGCGTGATCACCGCCGAGCAGCTGCGCACGCGCGTGCTACGACCGGGCGGGGGCGCCTCCAGCCGATCCGCCGCCCTGGGCGGCGATAGCGCCGGCGCCCGCCTGGGCCGTGACACGCCCTTTCCCGCCACCATGCTGGCCACGCCCAGCGGCATGCAGGCGCCTGGTGCCATGCAGGTGCCCATGGCCGGCGTGCGCCCGGGGCTGGCCGGTTTTGCCACGCCGCTGGCCTATGCGCGCCAGCGCGCCCAAGGCGTGATGATGCAGCTGCGCCGCATGCTGACCCAGCCCGCCGTCGGCCGTGACGCGGCGCCTGGGCAGCCGGTGTCGTCGGCGCTGATGCATGCGCTGTCCGGCGAGCGCGTGGAGGCCGACCTGTACTACAGCGGCATGGCCACGCTGGTGGAGGACTACAGCCCCCAGGCCGTGGTGCAGGTGGCCCATGTGGTGCGCGAGCGCGCCACCGAATTCAAGCAAAAGGCCAGCACGGCCAGCGAGAAGGCCATCATCGAGGTGGTGGCCCTGATGTTCCAGAGCATTCTGAACGAAGACCGCATACCGCCCGCCGTGCGCGTGTGGTTCGCACGCCTGCAGGTGCCGGTGCTGCGCGTGGCGCTGGCCGAACCCGAGTTCTTCAGCGACCTGGCGCACCCCGCGCGCCAGCTCATCGACCGCATGGGCTCGTGCGTGCTGGGCTTTGACGCCAGCGCCATCCAGGGCGGCGCGCTGGAGGCCGAGATCCGGCGCATCGTGCAGGTCATAGAGCAATACCCCGAGACCGGCAAGCGCGTGTTCGAACTGGTGTTTGACGAGTTCGAGAAGTTTCTTGCCAAGTACCTCACCGAAGGGCAGGACACCGCGCGCCTCATCAGCGTGGCGCAGCAGGTGGAGCAGCGCGAGACGCTGGCCATCCAGTACACCATCGAGCTGCGCACCATGCTCAAGGACATGCCGGTGCGCGCGGAGATACGCGACTTCCTGTTCAAGTCCTGGGCCGAGGTGCTGGCCATGGCGGCCGTGCGCCAGGGGGCGCAGCATGCGGACACGGCCGCCTATAAGCGCGCCGCCGCGGATCTGGTGTGGGCCGCCAGTGCCAAGCCCAACCGCGCCGACCGTGCACGCGTCATTGCGCAGCTGCCCGCGCTGCTGCAGCAGTTGCGCCAGGGGCTGACCCTGGTAGGCGTCACGGGCGCGTCGCAGGATGCGCAGATCAAGACCTTGACAGACACCCTGGCCGAGGCCTTTCTGTCGAAGACGGCGTCGATCCCGCAGGAGCATATCGAGGCCCTGGCCCGGCGCCTGGCCAACCTGGAGGACGTCATCAGCGATGACACGCTGGGCGACATCGCCTTGAGCGCGGAAAACATCGAGCTGCTGCTGGGCATAGACGCCTCGACCATCCACGTGATCGCCGATACCGGCACCGCCGTGGCCGACGAGATGGTGGCCTGGGCGCAGGAGCTACCGCTGGGGGCCTGGTTCACGATCGAGAGCAAGGGCGCGGCGACACGCGTGCAATATGTCTGGCACAGCCAGCGCAAGCAGCTGCACCTGTTTGCCGCCCTCGACGGCAGCAGCTACCTGCTGCAGCTGCGCCCCCTGGCCGGCTACATGCAGGCCGGGCTGCTGGTGGCGCAGGAGGAAGAGAGCCTGACCCTGCGCGCCACGCGCGATGCGCTCACCCGGCTGGACGCCGACCCCGAGCGTTTGTTTGCCTGATAACTACTGAAAATATAGCTGTCAGCACTTTTGCTGGCAGGCGGTAGCGTCAAATTTACCTGAATAGAAACGTACCTCAGACTGGGCCGCGAGCCCTCACCCCCACCCTCTCCCAGAGGGAGAGGGAGTAACGCCAGCGCAAGCGGTCGCACTCGCCCCTTTGGGCATGGGTATCTACACAAGTCCCTATGCTGGGCCCTCCTCCCCTCTCCCCTCGCGGGAGAGGGGCCGGGGGAGAGGGGGGGAGTCTGGGAGCAAAGCCTTGCCTGCCCCCTCTCCCCAACCCTCTCCCGCAAGGGGAGAGGGAGCAAAACCCGCGTCAATCAAGCGTTACGAGCTACTAAAAAGATGTGTAGATACCCATGCCCTTTGGGGAGAGGGATGGATGAGGGGTATTTGCAGCATGCACATGGACAAGCAAATTTACTCATCATCTTCGCCGCATTGCAGCACGCGCCGCACGATGTCTGCGCCAAAGCCGCGTGCGGCCAGAAAGCGCATCTGGCGCGCGCGCTCCTCGCGCGTGGCGGGTTCGGCGCCGAAGCGCTGGCGCCACACGGCGCGGGCACGCTCCAGCTCGCTGGCCTTCAATGGGCCCGCCGCGGCGCGCACCAGATCCTCCGCCAGGCCCTTGCGGCGCAGCTCCTGCAGCACGCGCTGGGTGCCCAGCCGCGGCGCGCGGCGGTGCAGCACCGATTCGGCCACGCGCTCCTCGTTGATGAAATCCTTGGCCTGCAGCTCGTCGAGCAGCGCCGCCAGATCCTCGCCGTCCTGCACATGGGGCGCGAGCTTGGCCTGCAGCTCGCCGCGCGAATGCTCGCGCCGGGCCAGCAGGCGTAGTGCGCGGGACTTGAGGGAGGGCGTGGCGAATCCCATGCGTGCTCTGCAAAGAGGAGCTGCGGGCGCTTTATGGGCGCTGACTAGTGGCGCTTATGCCCAAAACGGTTCAGATAGCGACCGATGTCATCTGTATGTAGGAGCGGCTTCAGCCGCGAATGGCGCTGTTCGCGGCTGAAGCCGCTCCTACGACGTCGTTAGCTGAACCGTATTGCGCTTAGGCCTCGATGTCCGCGGCCTTGTCGGCCTTCTTGCCGCGCGCCGGCTTGTCGGCGACCTCTGCGCCTGGGGAGGCCGCGCTGGCGGCAGGCAGCAGGGCAATGCCCAGGCCTTCACGCACCTTGTTTTCGATCTCGCGCGCCAGCTCCGGGTTCTCGCGCAGGAATTCGCGCGCGTTGTCGCGGCCCTGGCCGATCTTCTCGCCGTTGTAGGCATACCAGGCGCCGCTTTTTTCCAGGATGCGCGCCGTCACGCCCATGTCGATGATCTCGCCCTCGCGCGAGATGCCCTCGCCGAACAATATGTCGAACTCGGCCGTCTTGAATGGGGGCGAAACCTTGTTCTTCACCACCTTCACCTTGGTTTCGTTGCCTATGGCCTCGTCGCCCTTCTTGATGGTGCCGGTGCGGCGTATGTCCAGGCGCACCGAGGCGTAGAACTTCAGCGCATTGCCGCCCGTCGTGGTCTCGGGGCTGCCGAACATCACGCCTATCTTCATGCGGATCTGGTTGATGAAGATGACCATGCAGTTGGTCTTCTTGATGGTGGCGGTGAGCTTGCGCAGCGCCTGGCTCATCAGGCGTGCCTGCAGGCCGGGCAGGGCGTCGCCCATCTCGCCCTCGATCTCGGCCTTCGGGACAAGGGCGGCGACCGAGTCCACGACGATCAGGTCCACGGCGCCGGAGCGCACCAGGCTGTCCACGATCTCCAGCGCCTGCTCGCCGGTGTCGGGCTGGCTGATCAAGATATCGCCCAGGTTCACGCCCAGCTTTTGCGCGTACTGGGTGTCCAGCGCGTGCTCGGCGTCGATGAAGGCGCAGGTGCCGCCCAGCTTTTGCATCTCGGCAATCACCTGCAGGGTGAGCGTGGTCTTGCCAGAGGACTCCGGGCCGTAGATCTCGACCACGCGCCCGCGCGGCAGGCCGCCCACGCCCAGGGCGATGTCCAGGCCCAGCGAGCCGGTGGACACGACCTGTATGTCCTGCACCTGCTCGCCCTCGCCCAGGCGCATGATGGTGCCCTTGCCGAACTGCTTTTCGATCTGGGCCAGCGCGGCCTGCAGGGCCTTGGCCTTTTCGCTGTTGGCGGCGGTGTTGGCTTTGACGGTGGCGTCCATGAGGGGGCTCCTTGAGAAAACTGGGTTGAATGACAGGCTGGATGCTTGAACAGTAGTTTATGGGGCATTACCGACGGATCCAATCGATATTTAGTCAGTTTGGCTGACAATCGCCTTATGAACGATGCCGCCACCTTCGACGACCGCTGGCGCCAGGCCCACCTGGGCCGGCTGCTGGGCCATGCCATGCGGCGCTTTGACGCGCGTGTGCTGCAGCTCATGGCGCGCGATGTGCAGGTGCCGCTGGCCCTGTCCAACCTGGCGGCGCGCGAGCAGGTCAGCGCCGCGCATATACACATCACACGCCACCTGCAGCTTTCGGGCGACCGGCTGACAGACCTGGCCGAGCGCGCCGGCATGGCCAAGCAGTCCATGGCCAGGCTGGTCGATCAGTGCGAGGCCTGGGGCCTGGTCACGCGCGAGAGCGACGGGCGTGACGCGCGCGCCCGGCTGGTGCGCTTCACGCCCACGGGCCTGGCCTGGCTGCAGGCCTTTCGCGACGCAGTGGCCCAGACCGAGGCGGAATTTCGCGAAGCCGTGGGGCCGGACGTGGCCACCGTCGTGGCCCTGGGGCTGGAGGCCTATGCCAATGGTTGATATCAGCCCCTGCGCGCGAGCGGCACGACAAAGCTTTCCTTGACCTCTTCCATCACCACATAGCTGTTGGATTGCGCCGGCACCGGCATCTGCTGCAGTATCGAGCCGAGCAGGCTGCGGTATTCGGACATGCCGGCCAGGCGCGCCTTGACCAGGTAGTCGAAGCTGCCCGAGATCAAATGGCATTCCAGCACCTCGGGCATGTTCTGCAGCTCGTCGCGCACCTTCTTGAAGATCTGCTCGGACTTCTGCGCCAGCGTGATTTCCACGAACACCAGCAGGCTGCGCCCCAGCGCGGCGGGGTTCACGCGCGCGTGGTAGCCGGTGATCACGCCCTGGGCCTCCAGGCGCTTTACGCGCTGCGAGCAGGGCGAGGTGGACAGGCCCACGCGCTCGCCCAGCTCGGTCATGGTCAGGCGCCCGTCCTGCTGCAACAGGTCGAGGATGCGCCGGTCTATGGAGTCGAGTTCAGACATTGCTGCAAAGCCCCCTGTTTCTGGACTGCTGCAGCAACTATTGCTGCATACATAGCTAATTTCAGCAAAAGATTATCACGAAAATCCTTAAAGTCACGTTCATTCATTGAATAACGGAGACTTAACATGAAAGTTGTCGTTCTGGGCGCTGGCGTGATCGGCATCACCACCGCCTACTACCTGGCACGCGCGGGCGCCGAGGTCACCGTTATCGACCGCCAGGTCGGCCCGGCGCTCGATACCAGCTTCGCCAACGCCGGCCAGGTGTCATTCGGCTATTCCACGCCCTGGGGCGCGCCCGGCATACCCACCAAGGCGCTGAAATGGATGTTCGAAAAGCACGCGCCGCTGTCCATCCGCCCCGACGGCAGTCTGTTCCAGCTGCGCTGGATGGCGCAGATGCTGCGCAACTGCTCGGCCGAGCGCTACGCCGTGAACAAGGAGCGCATGCTGCGCCTGTCCAACTACAGCCGCCAGTGCATCGCCCAGCTGCGCGCCGACACCGGCATCCAGTACGAAGGCCGCCAGTCCGGCACGCTGCAGCTGTTCCGCTCGCAAAAGCAGGTGGACCAGGCGCAGCGCGACATTGCCGTGCTGCAGGAATGCGGCATTGACTATGAGCTGCTGGACGCCGCCGGCGTGCGCCGTGCCGAGCCCGCGCTGGCGCAAGCCCAGGCGCCTATTGCCGGCGGCCTGCGCCTGCCGGCGGACGAGACCGGCGACTGCTATCTGTTCACCAACGCGCTGGCGAAGATGGCCGAGGCGCTGGGCGTGAAGTTCCGCTTCAACACCGGCGTCGACTGGCTGCTGTTCGACGGCCAGGGCGCCGTCAACGGCGTGCAGCTGGCCACGGCGGACAGGGAGGTGGTGAAGGCCGACCGCTATGTGCTGGCCATGGGCAGCTATTCGCGCGACCTGCTGCTGTCTTCCGGCCTGGACATTCCCGTGTATCCGGTGAAGGGCTATTCGCTGACCATACCGATTCGCGACGAGGCCCTGGCCCCCGTCTCCACGGTGCTCGACGAGACCTACAAGATCGCCCTGACGCGCTTCGACAATCGCATCCGCGTGGGCGGCATGGCCGAGCTCTCCGGCTTTGACAAGACCCTGCGCCCGCAGCGCCGCGCCACGCTGGAGATGGTCACCAGCCAGCTGTTCCCCGGCGGCGACCTGGCAAAGGCCGACTTCTGGACCGGCCTGCGCCCCATGACGCCGGACAGCACGCCCATCGTCGGCCGCACGCCGCACAAGAACCTGTTCCTGAACACCGGCCACGGCACGCTGGGCTGGACCATGGCCTGTGGCTCCGGCCAGTTGCTGGCCGACATCATCAGCGGCAAGGCCACGGAGATTTCCACCGAAGGCCTGTCCGTGGATCGCTACCTGGGTGCCACGCGCGCCGTGCATGCCCGCACCGCCGGGCACGCCGCATGAGCCGCCCGGCGCTGGCGACGCTGGATCTGGCCGCGCTGCGCGCCAACTACGCTTACGCCAGGGCCAGCCATGGCGGCAAGGCCGCCGCCGTGCTCAAGGCCAACGCCTACGGCCATGGCGCCGTGGAATGCGCGCGGGCGCTGGAGGGCGAAGCCGACGCCTTCGCCGTGGCCTTCACCGAGGAGGCGCTGGCACTGCGCGCGGCCGGCATCGGCCAGCCCATCCTGGTGCTGGAGGGCGCCTTCGGCATGGATGACCTGGAGCTGGCGCAGAAAAACGACCTGTGGCTGGTGGTGCACCAGGAGGAACAGCTGCGCATGCTGGAATCGCTGCGCGGCGGCGCGCGCATCCACGCCTGGCTGAAGGTCGATAGCGGCATGCACCGCGCCGGCGTGGCGCCGGACCAGGCCCGCGCGCTGTGGCAACGGCTGAACGCCTGCGCGCAGGTGGCCAGCATCACGCTGATGACGCACCTGGCCTCGGCCGACGAGCCCGGCAACCCCGCCACCGACAGGCAGTTGGCAGTCTTCGAGGCCGCCACCGACGGCCTGCCCGGCCCGCGCAGCGTGGCCAATTCCGCCGGCGTGCTGGGCTGGCGCGGCGCGCACCGCGACTGGGCGCGGCCCGGCATCATGGTCTACGGCGCCGACCCGCGCGGCACCGCGTCCTAGGTGCTGCGTCCCGTGATGCAGCTGACCAGCG
>JAFEES010000588.1 GCA_018240995.1 Pseudomonadota bacterium
CCATGACCTGGGCGTTGGTGTTCACGTCGGGGGCGGGAATGTCCTTGGACGGGCCAATGATGATGCCGATCTCGCTGGTGTAGCGGCGCGTCAGGCGCTCCAGCTCGCTGCGCGAGAGCTTCTTGGGATCGACGCGGATGCCGCCCTTGGCACCGCCGTAGGGCACGTTCACGGCCGCGTTCTTGATCGACATCCAGGCCGACAGGGCCATCACCTCGGACAGGGTCACGTCCTGGTGAAAGCGCACGCCGCCCTTGCCCGGCCCGCGGCTCAGGTTGTGCTGCACGCGGTAGCCCTCGAAGTGGGCGATGGTGCCGTTGTCCAGCTCGATCGGGATATCGACGATCAGCGCGCGCTTGGGGCGCTTGAGCGTTTCCACCCAGCGCGCCAGGCTGCCCAGGTAGGGCGTGACGCGATCGACCTGCTGCAGGTAGACGCCCCAGGGGCCGAGGTGGTTGGGATCAAGGTAGGAGGGCAGGGAATGGGTGCCAACGGGCGTCGTCATGGTTTTGTCCTTGTGAAACAAATCAAGAAGCGAGACTGTATGCCTGTGCTGCCGCTCTGTCCAACACACATCTGTATGCCTGTAATGCAAGGCGTGCATAGACCCTGCTCAGTCAATGGCATCGCGCGGGTAAACCCTGGATCGGCAGGGTGTGTAGCGCCAAACCTATACTGCCGGCCATGAAAACAAGCCCTCCGGCCACCGGCCTGCAAGGCCCGGTGCGCCGCTTTGTCTTTGTCACGCTGTACGAGCTGATTGCCATCGCCGTCTCCAGCCTGCTGTTCATGGCCATAGGCCTGGAGGCCGGCGCCTCCGGCGTCATGGCGGTGGTGGCGTCGGCCGTGGCCATTGCCTGGAACGTGACCTTCAACCACCTGTTCGAACGCTGGGAGGCGCGCCAGGCCACCAAGGGCCGCTCGGTGCTGCGCCGCGTGGTGCATGCCATCGGCTTCGAGGGCGGCCTGGCCCTGGTGCTGATTCCGCTGATGGCCTGGTGGTTCGACGTGGGCCTGTGGCAGGCCACACTGATGGAGGCCGGGCTGCTGCTATTCTTTCTGGTCTACACCTACGCCTTCAACTGGGCCTTCGACCACATCTTTGGTCTGCCGGCCTCGGCGCAGCCGGCCTAGTATTTTGATAGCTGATTGCGCCATATGGATGGGCGCTACAGCCGATTCAGGCCTGGTTTTCGTGCAGCCCTGTGCGCCGCCTGCAGCAGCTGCGCGCAAGGGCCTGCGGGCGCGCTAGCGCGCCGGCGGCGGCAGGGCCAGCCCCGCCTGGCGCACCACGCGCACGCAGTCCCGGATGTGCTGCTGACCCAGAAAGCGGATCGCGCCGTAGCCAATCGCCGCCGATGCCGCCTGACCCACCAGAGGCACATAGCGCGCCACCTGCGCCGTGCTCAGGCGCAGGCCCATGAGCCGGGTGGAGCGCAACAGCAAGTCCTGCGTGATGAACTTGCCCACCAGCAGCGTGCCCACCTGGGCGATGGCCTTTTGCAGCCGGTCGCGGTCGCTGGGGTCGAGCCGGTCGATCTGCCCGGGCGTCAGGCCAAAGTGCTGGTTGATGGCCGGAATCAGCCGCGACAGCAGGGCCGCGTCCACCGCCCAGTCCAGCCCCGGCACGGGCATGGCGCCGGCCACGCCGGCCACCAGGGCGCGCCGGTGCAGCAGGCGCTGGCTGCGCTCCACGGCCGCAAGCAGGGCCGCGTCGCCCTGGGCCAGCTGCCGTGCCGAGACCATGGCACCGACCTTACTTGAGCACCTTGGTGGCCACGAACAGCAGCACGAACGCGCCCACCACCGAGGCGATGAAGCCCGCCGCCGCGCCCGCCGGGTACAGGCCCAGGAACTGACCCGCATAGGTGGCGATGAACGAACCCGCCACACCCAGCAGCGAGGTCATGATCAACCCGATGTCCTGCTTGCCGGGCAGCAAAAAACGCGCCACCCAGCCCACGATCAGGCCGATGAACAGGGTTCCGATGATGTGCATCATGGACGGGCTTTCTTGTGTGTGGTGAGGCGGGCAATTTAATCCAACCAGGGTTGCAGCAGTGTTAACCATTGCCAGCCGGACGGCGGCGCTGCACGCATGCGTAAAATTGCCCTCCCCCAAGGAGCGTTGCAGCGGGTGCGTGGCCATGACAGGTGCGCCGGCCCGTCAGGCTTGGGGCGCTTGTTTCTTGCCCTAACGACGCTCACCTGTCTATTTCTTCAACCTTGCACAGGTGAGCTCGATGTCTGCGCCAGCTATTTCCCTCCCCCCCATGAAGCTCTCCGGCCTGGAGCCGGTGTTCATTGGCGCCGATAGCCTGTTTGTCAATGTCGGCGAGCGCACCAACGTCACCGGCTCCAAGGCGTTCGCGCGCATGATCCTCAATGAGCAGTACGAGGATGCGCTGTCGGTGGCGCGCCAGCAGGTGGAGAACGGCGCCCAGGTGATAGACGTGAACATGGACGAGGCCATGCTGGACAGCAAGGCGGCCATGGTGCGCTTCTTGAACCTGATCGCCAGCGAGCCCGACATCGCCCGCGTGCCGGTGATGGTGGACAGCTCCAAATGGGAGGTGATAGAGGCCGGCCTGCGCTGCCTGCAGGGCAAGGGCATCGTCAACTCGATTTCCATGAAGGAGGGCGTGGCGCCCTTCAAGCAGCAGGCCAAGCTGATCCGCCGCTACGGCGCGGCCGCCGTGGTCATGGCCTTCGATGAGCAAGGCCAGGCCGACACCTTTGCGCGCAAGACGGAGATCTGCCAGCGCGCCTATCGCATCCTGGTCGATGAAGTGGGCTTTGCGCCCGAGGACATCATCTTCGACCCCAACATCTTCGCCATCGCCACCGGCATCGAGGAGCACGCCAACTACGCGGTGGACTTCATCGAGGCCACGCGCTGGATCAAGGCGAATCTGCCGGGCGCCAAGGTCAGCGGCGGCGTATCCAACGTGTCCTTCAGCTTCCGCGGCAACGACCCGGTGCGGGAAGCTATTCACACCGTGTTCCTGTACCACGCCATCAAGGCCGGCATGGACATGGGCATCGTCAACGCCGGCATGGTGGGCGTCTATGACGACCTGGAGCCCGAGCTGCGCGAGCGCGTGGAAGACGTGGTGCTGAACCGCCGCGCCGACGCTGCGGAAAGGCTGCTGGAAATCGCCGAAGCCGCCAAGGGCGCGGCCAAGGACGACAGCAAGAAGCTGGAATGGCGCGGCACGCCAGAACACCCGAAGAGCGTGGGCGAGCGCCTCTCGCACGCCCTGGTGCATGGCATCACCGACTTCATCGTCGAGGACACCGAGGAGGCCTACCAGGACATCGTGGTGGCCAAGGGCGGGCGCCCGCTGCACGTCATCGAAGGCCCGCTGATGGACGGCATGAACATCGTCGGCGACCTGTTCGGCGCGGGCAAGATGTTCCTGCCCCAGGTGGTCAAGAGCGCGCGCGTCATGAAGCAGGCCGTGGCCCACCTGATTCCCTACATCGAGGAAGAAAAGCGCCAGCAGGAGGCCGCCGGCCTGGATGTGAGCAGCAAGGGCAAGATCGTGATTGCCACCGTCAAGGGCGACGTGCACGACATCGGCAAGAACATCGTCACCGTCGTCTTGCAGTGCAACAACTTCGAGGTCATCAACATGGGCGTGATGGTGCCCTGCCATGAGATTCTGGCGCGCGCCAAGGCGGAAGGGGCGGACATCGTGGGCCTGTCGGGCCTGATCACGCCCAGCCTGGAGGAGATGCAGTACGTTGCCGGCGAGATGCACAAGGACGACTACTTCCGCATCAAGAAGATCCCGCTCTTGATCGGTGGCGCCACCTGCTCGCGCGTGCACACCGCCGTCAAGATCGCGCCCAACTACGAAGGCCCGGTGGTCTATGTGCCCGACGCATCGCGCAGCGTGAGCGTGGCGCAAAGCCTGCTGGGCGAGGGCAAGGACGCGTATCTGGCCGAGGTGTCCGCCGACTACGACCATGTGCGCGAGCTGCACGCCAAGCGCAAGAAGCTGCCCATGTGGACGATAGACAAGGCACGCGCCAACGCCCCGCAGCTGGCCTACGCGCCGGTGGCGCCGCGCGCGCTGGGACGGCGCGTGTTCAAGAATTTCGACCTGGCCGAGATCGCCAAATACCTGGACTGGGGCCCGTTCTTCCAGACCTGGGATCTGGCCGGCAGCTTCCCCGCCATCCTCGACGACGAGGTGGTGGGCGCCGAGGCGCGCAAGGTCTACGCCGACGGCCAGGCCATGCTGAAGAAAATCATAGAGGGCCGCTGGCTCACCGCCAATGGCGTGATGGGCCTCTTCCCCGCCAACCGCGTGGGCGACGACATTGAGTTTTATACAGACGAATCGCGCACCGAGGTGTTGATGACCTGGTACGGCCTGCGCCAGCAGACCGAAAAGCAGCCGGGTGCCGATGGGCTGATGCGCCCCAGCCGCTGCCTGGCGGATTTCGTCGCGCCCAAGGAGTCGGGCATTGCCGACTACGCCGGCATGTTCGCCGTCACCGCCGGCATAGGCAGCGAGAAGAAGGAAAAAGAGTTTCTGGATGCGCTGGACGACTACAGCTCCATCCTCTTCAAGGGCCTGGCCGACCGCCTGGCCGAGGGCTTTGCCGAATGCCTGCACGAGCGCGTGCGCAAGGACTTGTGGGGCTATGGTGCGGATGAGGTCCTGAGCAACGAAGACCTGATCAAGGAAAAATACCAGGGCATACGCCCCGCGCCCGGCTACCCGGCCTGCCCGGATCACACGGCCAAGATTGCGCTGTTCCAGACCCTGCACGCGGCCGACATCGGCATGCAGCTGACCGAGAGCATGGCCATGTTCCCGGCATCCAGCGTCAGCGGCTTTTACCTGGCCCACCCCCAGGCCAAATACTTCGTCGTCGGCCAGATCGGCGACGACCAGGTGCAGGACATGGCCCGGCGCCGCGGCATGGACATAGCGGAGATGCGCCGCCGGCTGGCGCCGAACCTGGGCTAATCCGAATACGGTTCAGTTCACGACCTTGTAGGAGCGGCTTCAGCCGCGAATGGCGCTGTTCGCGGCTGAAGCCGCTCCTATTGTTCCGGCCCAGTGAAGTTTTAACCGTTCGCCCTGAGCTTGTCGAAGGGCTTCGACAAGCTCAGCCTGAACGGTAGTTGATACATCAAAGGCCCAGATCAATAGTGCGCAGATGGCATCGGTCGCTATCTGAACAGTGTCGAGGTTAGTTCTGTGAAGAACTGGCGCCCTCCTGCGCCGGCGAGCGCAGCAGGCTGGTGCGGTTGCGCCCCTGTTGCTTGGCGGCGTACAGCGCCAGGTCGGCGCGCGAATACAGGGTTTCGAAGCGCTCGTCGCTGTCGCACAGGCCGGCCACGCCAAAGCTGGCGCTGATGCGCAGCTCACGCTCGGGCACCAGGATCGGCCGGGCCTCGGTTTGCTGGCGGATGCTCTCGGCCAGCCGGTGCGCCGCGTCCAGGTCGGTGGCGGGCAGCAGGATGCAGAACTCCTCGCCGCCGGTGCGCGCCAGCAGGTGCTCGGCGCGCAGCGCGTCCTGGCAGCGGGCGACGAACTCCTGCAGCACACGGTCGCCCATGGGGTGGCCCAGCGAATCGTTGATGCGCTTGAAAAAGTCGATGTCGATGGTGATCAGGCTCAGAGCCTGCCCGCACAGGCGGCTGCGGGCAAATTCCTGCTCGGCGTTTTCGTAGAAGCTGCGCCGGTTGGCAATGCCGGTGAGGCTGTCGGCACGCGCCTGGCGCCGCAGCTCTTCCTTGAGGGCGTGCAGCTCGGTGATGTCGGTGCTCAGGCCGATGATGGCCGGCGTGCCGTCTGGGCCGGCCCAGGGGATGATCACGCTCCAGTAGTGGCGTAGCTGGCCACCGGCATCGACCAGGGACTCCTCGCAGGCATGGCGCTGGCCGCTGGCGAGTATCTTCTGATCCTGCTGCCAAAAGCGCTCCGCCACCTCGGCGGGCATGAGGTCGGTGTCCAGGCTGCCGATGATCTGCTCCACCGAGCAGCCAAACGTCTCGGCCATGCGCCGGTTGGCGTACAGAAAGCGCCGGTTGGCATCCTTCATGTAGATCAGCGCATCGACGTTGTCCACCAGCGCGTCCAGCAGTTCCTTTTGCCGGCGCAGCTTGTCCTCCAGGCGCTTTTTCTCGGTGATGTCGTGCGAGATGCCGATCAGGCCGATGATGTGCCCGGTTGCGTCGCGCAGCGGCTTCTTGGTAGACCAGTAGGTGCGCAGCTCGCCGGTGGTCAGGATCAGGTTGCTTTCCTCGCGGGCGATGGTCTCGCCGTCCTGCAGCACGCGCCGGTCGGTCTCGCGCAGCGCCTCGTTGCCCTTGTCGCCAAAGAAATGGCTGATGTCCTTGCCCAGCACCTCTTCCAGCGGATGGCCCAGCAGCTGCAGCACCATACGGTTGGCGAAGGTGTAGCGGCCCTCTTTGTCGGTGGTGTAGACGAAGGCGCCGACTTCGTCGAGCAGCAGGCGGTAGGAGTCGTCGGTGAGCGCGGCGAAATCGGCGTTGCCGTTGGTGGAGGACATGACCTGGGCTTTCTTGGAAGGCTTCGCGGCAATCATAGTCGCGCCCCTGTACGTCGGTGCATACTGCGCCGCGCCACACCATCACAGGAGACACATCATGGCGCACTCACTGCTTATCCCCGCTGCCGCCTTGGGCGCCAGCCTGCTGCTTGCGGCCTGCGGCCATTTGGGCGGCCCAGGCCCCAGCGCCGGCGCCACCTTGCAGCCGCGCAGCGGCTCGGCCGCCAGCGGCCAGGCCAGGTTCACCCAGCAGGGCGATCAGGTGCGCGCCCGTGTCGAAGTGACCGGCCTGACGCCGGGCCAGGAGCATGGCCTGCATATCCACGACAAGGGCGATTGCTCGGCCCCCGACGCCATGAGCGCCGGCGGGCATTTCAACCCCACGGGCAAGCCCCATGGCCCGCAGAATGCCGAACACCACGGCGGCGACCTGCCCGCCCTGAAGGCCGACGCCAGCGGCAAGGCCGTGGCCGAGTTCAGCGTGACGGGCGTGACGGTGGCGCCGGGCCCCACCAGCATCGTCGGGCGCTCGCTGGTGGTGCACAAGGATCCGGACGATTACAAGACCCAGCCCACCGGCAACTCGGGCGCGCGCATCGCCTGCGGGGTGATAGCCGCGTCGTGATGCGGCTATGGCTGCGCCGGGCGCCAGGCCAGGGCGGCCACCAGGTCGGCAGCGGCCCAGCCCGGCAAGGCGAGGCGGGCCGTGCGCACCCCGGCCAGCCGCGCGGCCAGCGCCGGGTGGTATTCGACCAGGGCCTGGCCCAGGCATTTGAGTGCCGCCTCGTGTGCCGCCCAGCGATCGGTGAATGCTTCCATAAATGAAGCGCCAGGCGTTTGTTTGGCCAGTGTTTCAACCGAATTTTGCGGCAAAAACAGGCTTGCCGTGCGCAACAGATCCGCGCGGCTGGCCTGCAGCGGCATGGCCTGCAAGTCCACGCCCACGCTGCCCTGCTCATAGCAGGCCACCAGCGACATGCCTGGCGCGTGGCTGATGGACAGGCCGGTGCCCGCCAATGCCGCCGGCGCGGCGCCCGTGCCCGCCCAGCCCAGCCGGGGCGGCTGGCCGCGCTGATCGCTGATGGTGAGAGCTTGCGGCGCGCAGCCCCAGGCATCGGCCAGCGCCCGGCGCAGCGCCGCGCGGGCCAAGGCGCGTGCGTGCTGGCGCGCCTGCTCGGGCGAGCCGGCATGGGGCAGTTGGGTGGCGATGGCCAGCACGCGCGGCGCGCCGGGCAGGCAGTCGCCCGCGAAATGGCAGGAGTTGAGCCCCGGGCTTGCCCCTTCCCCTTCCGGACATGGGTATCCACACATCTTTTTAGTAGCTAACAACGCTTGATTGACGCGGGTTTTGCTCCCTCTCCCCCGGCCCCTCTCCCGCGAGGGGAGAGGGGAGGAGGGCACAGCGCAGGGACTTGTGTAGATACCCATGCCTTCCGGGGGAAGGTGGGGATGGGGGTCTGCCGGTGTGTACGCAACGCATGAAGCAAGCAAGCCGCGGCGGCCCCCGCCTCCGCCCTCCCTCAGGGGGGGGAGGCGGGTGTAAAACCGCTGCCTGCCTTGGGTCGTGCGTCATGTGCAAAGCCAAGATCCACGGCGCCAGTCAGCGCCAGGGCGCCGCCGGCAGGCCGTGCCAGCGCGTGCCGGCCGGGATCTGCTCGCCCTTCATGACCAGCGTCAGCGGCCCGAGCTGCGCGCCGTCGCCCACCTGGGCGCCGTACAGCACGGTGCAGCGCGGCCCCAGCGTCACGCGGCTGCCTATGCGCACATGGTCTATCTTCATCACCCGGTCTTCGAACAAATGCGTCTGCGGGCAGCACAGGGCGTTGAGCTCGCTGTGCGCGCCGATGTGCACGCAGTCGAACTCGGTCATGTCGGTGGTGTCCAGGAACACGCCGCGGCCGATGTCGGCGCCCAGCAGCCTCAAGGCGTCGTTGAGCCAGGGCGTGCCGCGCAGGTAGCGCAGGAACCAGGGCACGGCCACGCCCTCGTAGAGGTTGGTGGCGGCCTCGGACAGCCAGACAAAGGGCGTCCACATGGGCACGGCGCGCTGGCCGTAGCGGCGCACGGCCAGCCACTTGAACAGCGCCACGAAGCCAAAGGTGGCCATGCCAAAGAGCAGGCCGCCCAGGGCCAGATCCAGCGCCACGGCGGCCCAGCGGCCCTCCTCGGCCAGCGGCATGGCGTCGAGCACGATGGCGTAGCCGGCGGCAATCACCAGCGCGTGCGGGGCGGCGATGCGAAACGCCTCCACCAGTCCGCGCGCCGCCTTGCGCCAGGGCGAGGGCGCAAACGTCAGGTGTTCGGGAAAGCCCGCCACCTGCTCGCGCGCGGGCAGCAGCAAAGGCGGCGCGCCCAGCCAGGTGTCGCCGTCCTGCATGCTGGCGTTGCGCGGCACGCTGCTGAGCACGCCGATCAACGTGTTCTCGGGCACGGTGGTGCCGTCGGGCACGTAGGCGCCGTTGCCGATGAAGCTGCGCCGCGACACCACCGTGGGCTGCACCGTCATCCAGCCGCCGTCGATATGCTCGTCGCCCAGCATCACGGCGTCGGCGATGAAGCAGCCGTCGCCCAGCGTCAGCATGTCGGGCACCACGCCCAGGGCGGTGGACAGTTCCGTCTCCTTGCCCACGCGGGCGCCCAGCAGCCGGTACCAGGCGGCCGAGTACACGGTGGCGTAGATGCCGTGCAGCACCGCCAGGCTGGCCTCCTGGATCAGGTTTACCAGCCACTTGGCCAGATAGCGCGGGCTGTGCACCGGCCAGCTGCCCGCGCGCATGCGCGGCAAAAAGGCCCAGCGGATGCTGGCCGACAGCAACACCGTGACCAGGATGAACACCAGGCTGGCCGGCAGCGCCAGCACGAAGAACTTCACCAGGCGCAGGCCGAAGGCCTGCCAGGCGCTGATGCTGCCGTCGTCCACCAGCGGGCGCACGGCGATCTCGGGGATGTCCAGCCAGTCGATGAGCATGAAGGTGGGGAACACCGGCATGAAGAACAGCACCGCCACGGCCAGCGCCGCCAGGGCGAAGAAGGCGGCCTCGCCGGCCCTGCGCGCGTTGGACACCGCCGGGCGCGCCTGCAGGCTGGCGGGGTCGAAGTCGCCGCGCTGGCGCGCCGGCGAGCCATGCCAGGCCTGGCGCGGCGGCACGCGCTGGCCCGCGGCCAGGGCCGACTGGCCCTCTACATGCGCCCAGTCGCCTATGGTCGTGTCGCCCTCTATGACCACGTAGGAGCCTATGCAGCAGTTGGCGCCTATGTCTATGCGGCCCAGGTGCAGCCGCCCGCCCTCGACGCGGGCGTTCTCCAGGTTCACGCCATTGCCTATGCTGGTGCCGGCGCCAATGCGCACCAGATGCGGAACGCGCATGGTGGTGGAGCCCAGCACCACCTCGGGCCCTATGCGCGCGCCCAGCAGGCGCAGCCAGGCCGGGTACAGCGCCGAGCCGTTGAGCAGGTACAGGGGCATGACCTCGGTCAGCCGGTCGGCCAGCCACCAGCGCCAGTACACCCAGCCCCACAGCGGGTAGCTGCCCGGCGCCAGGCGGCCGGCCAGCAGCCAGCGCCCCGCGGCCGCCACGCCAAAGCCCAGCAGCGTGGAGGCCAGAAAGGCCAGCACCGACATGGCCACGGCGCGCGCGATGGAGTCGCCCGCATCGCCGGTGTAGAAGTGGTAGGCGAAGAAGGGCGCCAGCCACTGCGCCATGTTCAGCAGCACCAGCGGCGGTATCGCCAGAGCCTGGGCAATGCCGCAGCGCCAGCGCCGCCAGCGGCTGTGCAGCAGGAAGGGGCGCTCGGCCGCCGTTTGCTGCGTGTCGATCATGCCCGCCTGCAGCGCCTGGGCGATGGCGCCTATGCGGCGGTGGGTGTAGATGTCGGCCACCGTGGCCTGGGCAAAGCGCGCATCCTGGCGCAGCGCCGAGGTGAGGCGCGCCGCCAGCAGCGAGTGGCCGCCCAGGTCGCTGAAAAAGTCCTGCTCGCGCCGTATGGGCTGGCCGGCAAACAAATGGCCTAAAGCGGCAAACAGCAGCTGCTCGGCGGGCGTCTCGGGCTCGTCGCCGCCCTCGGCCGGCGCGGCGGCCGCCAGCGGCTGGTTTCTGAGCACCTTGCGGTCGATCTTGCCCGAGGACAGGCGCGGCATGGCGGCCAGGGCCTCGAAGCGCGCCGGCACCATATAGGGCGGCAGCTTGTCGGCCAGCGCCTGGCGCAGCGCCTTGGTTTGCGGCGGCTGGCCGCTGGGCACGTAGAAGGCAATGAGTTGGTCGATCCCCCCATCGGGCCGCAGCACCACGGCCGTGGTGCCCACGCCCGGCTGCGCGGCCAGCACGGCCTCGATCTCGCCCAATTCAACACGAAAGCCGCGCACCTTGACCTGGTCGTCGGCGCGGCCCAGGCATTGCATCTGCGGTGTGCCGTCGGCCTTCGGCTCCACCCGCGCCAGGTCGCCGGTGCGGTACAGGCGCGCCTCGCCGTCGCTCCGCGCCCAGGGGTTGGGCAGGAACTTCTCGGCCGTCAGCTCGGGCCGGCCCAGGTAGCCGGCGGCCACGCCGGGGCCGGTGATGCACAGCTCGCCGGTCTCGCCAAAGGGCAGCAGCTTGAGCGGCGGCACCACCCCGCCCACGATGGCATCGGGGGCTATCACCTCGATCACCATCAGCCCGTAGTTGGGCAGGGCCTCGCCAATCGTCACCGGCTCGCCCGCGTGCAGCTCGGCCAGGCTGGCCGACACCGTGGCCTCGGTGGGCCCGTAGGTGTTGAACATCTGGCGCCCGGGCCGGGCCCATTGGTCCACCAGCGCCTGCGGGCACATCTCGCCGCCCAGGTTGATGAGGCGCAGGCCCGGCACATCCTGCGCAAACAGCGCCAGCAGCGTGGGCACGGCGTGCAGCACCGTGATGTCGTTTTCGATCAGCGCGCGCGGCAGGGCCTCGGGGTCGCCGGCGATCTCCCTGGGCGCCAGCCACAGCGTGGCGCCCACCAGGTAGCTGATCCAGATCTCCTCGAAGCTCATGTCGAAGGCCAGCGAGAAGCCCTGGTACACCCGGTCGTCCTCGCGCACGGCCAGGCGCGCGTTCTCGCTGCGCAGGAAGTGGCAGATGCTGCCCTGGGTGACGGCGATGCCCTTGGGCTTGCCGGTGGAGCCACTGGTGTAGATGACGTAGGCGGTGTGCTCGGGCCCGGCACCGGTGCGGCGGCGCAGCGGCTCGTCCGCCAGTAGCGGCTCAAGCAGCGCCCGTGCCGTCAGGATTTGTGCGGAAATTCCCGTTTGCGCCTGTATGGCGGGCGCAAACAGCTCCGAAATCAATAGTGCCTTGGCCTGCGCGTCTTCCAGGCAGACGGCGATGCGCTCGGTCGGCACCTCGGCGTCAAACGGCAGCCAGGCGGCGCCGGTCTTGGCAATGGCCAGCTGGCAAATGAGCAGCTCCAGGCCGCGCGGCAGCCACAGGCCGACCATGTCGCCGGGGCGCACGCCGGCCTCCATCAGCCGGTGCGCCACGCGATCGGCGGCGGTATCGAGCGTGCCATAGCTCAGGTGCTCCGCGCCGGCGATGAGCGCGGTCTTGCCTGGCAGGCGCGCGGCCGTGGCCTCGAACAGGTCAGCCAGGATTTCGCCGCGCAGCAGATCGGGCCGATCCGGGCCGTGGAGTATGGGCAGGGGGGAGGTCATGGGGACACGATCCGGTGTCAAGCCCCCGGCGCCATCTCCAGCTGCATCACGATCATGTTCACCAGCGTGTTCACCGTGGGCCGGCCGGTTTCAATGATGTACTGCGCCGCCTCGCGGTACAGCGGGTCGCGCACGCGGTAGAGCTCGCGCAGGCGCGCCACGGGGTCGGCCACCTGCAGCAGCGGGCGCGTCTGGCTGTGGCGCACGCGCTTGTAGATCTCGTCGGGCGAGGCGCGCAGGTACATCACATGGCTAAAACCCTGGCGCAGCGCGGCGCGGTTTTCCGGGCGCAACACGGCGCCGCCGCCGGTGGACAGCACCATGTCACCCCCTTCGGCCGCCAGCTCGGCCAGCAGCGCGCTCTCATGGTCGCGAAAGGCCGGCTCGCCATGCTGCTCGAAGTAGGCGCTGATGCTGCAGCCCAGGCGCTGCTCCAGCCGCTGATCCATGTCGATGAAGGGCAGGCCCAGGCGGCGGGCCAGCTGCCGGCCGACGGTGGATTTGCCACTGCCGGGCATGCCGACCAGGGCGCAACGCGTTTGCATGCTTGTGTGTTTGTAAATGGTGAGCGGTGGGTAGGGAGTGTAAGAGCCGGCGCATGCGCCTACGCGGCTTGCGCACAATTGGCCCATGCCTGACTCAAAACACCAGCTGCGCTCACTGGCGGCACGCCTGACCCGGCCCATGGTGCCTCTGCTGCGCGCCGTGCAGCTCTGGCTGGACGCCGACGGCCCGCGCATGAGCGCCGCCATGTCGTTCTACGGCATGCTCAGCCTGGCGCCGCTGCTGCTGCTCATCGTCGGCCTGCTGGGCTGGTGGATAGACAAGGCCTACCTGGAGAGCAATCTCATCGGCCAGGTGCGCGATGTCATGGGCGAGCGCGGGGCCGAGGTGGTGCGCATGGCCCTGGCCAGCGCCCAGGCGCCGGCCCAGGGTTGGCTGGCGTCGATTGCCGGCTTTGTGCTGCTGCTGTCGGGCGCCACCGGGGTGTTTGCCGAGCTGCAGTCGGCGCTGCAGCGGCTGTGGCTGCATGGCCAGGCCGCGCCCGAGCGCAAGGCCTGGTGGCGCCTGGCCTCGCTGCGGCTGCGCGGGCTGGCCTATGTGCTGGCTCTGGGCTTTCTGCTGCTGGTGTCGCTGGTGCTGTCCACGGTCATCAAGCTGCTGGCCACCTGGGCCAGTGCGCTGCTGCCGTTTGGTTCAGGCCTGCTGCTGCAGCTCATCAACGAGGCCGTGTCGCTGGCCGTCATCACGCTGCTGTTCCTGGGGCTGATGCGCATCGGTGGCGGCCCCAAGCCGCCGCTTGCCTGTTTGCTATTTGGCGCGGCCGTCGGCGCCGTGCTGTTCACGGTGGGCAAGCAGCTGCTGGCGCTGTACCTGACGCGCGCGGCCGTGGTATCGGCCTACGGGGCGGCGGGCTCGCTCGTGGTGTTCCTGATGTGGATCTATTTCTCGTCCGCCGTGCTGTTGTTTGCCGCCAGTTGCGCGCGTGCCTTGCATGAGGCGCGCCAGGCAGCGGCGGCGCTGACGGGGTGACTTCTGATTACGCCCTTTACAGCACGCCCGGCTTTGTGAAGCGGTGCCGGCGTTAGGCTGCGCGCAGCTTGCGATCCGGCTGCCGGACGCCTTTCTTCACTGCATAGGAATTCCATATGAACCCCACCACTACGGTGGCCCAAAGCCCGGCCACCCTGAAATGGCTATGGGCCGCCGTGGGCGTGCTCGGCGTGAGCGTGCTGGCCCTGGGCGGCACGCTGCTGACGCAAAAGCTCCACGATGAGGAGCCCGCCGCCACCCAGGCCGCGGTGCAGGGCGCGCTTGCGGGCCAAACCACCCTGCAACGGGCGCAGCAGGGCCTGCAACCGCAGGCGCTGGTGGCGCCGGACGCCGCGGCCGTACGCAATGTGCCGCAGCCTGGCTATCAACAGCCCTACCAGCAGCCCTATGCCCAGCCCCAGCAGCAGCAACCGCGGCGTGGCGACCCCTACATGCAGCCCGCCGCGCAGGGCCGTGAAGCGGCGCCGCCGTGCCGCAGCTGCGGGCGTGTGGTGGCGGTGCATGCCATTGAGCAGGGCGCGCCGGCCACGGGCCTGGGGGCGGTGGCCGGCGGCGTGCTTGGCGGCGTGCTGGGCAACCAGATTGGCAAGGGCTCGGGCCGCACGGCCGCCACGGTGCTGGGCGCCGTGGGCGGCGGCTATGTGGGCCACAAGGTGGAGGAGCGCGTGCGCAGCACCACCGTCTACCAGATGCGCGTGCGCATGGATGACGGCGCCATGCGCAGCTTCACGCGCGCCCAGCCCGTGGCCGAGGGCACGCCCGTGCGCCTGGAGGGCAAGAGCTGGCGCGTGGACGATGGCGCCGGTGCCGTGGAGCAGCGCCCGGGCGCCCAGCCGGTGTATGTGAATGAGCGGACTTATTGACGGGTTTAGGGTGTTTTTGTCTGACTATGTACGTGTCGCAGAAGCCCCTCACCCCTCCCTCTCCCCAAAGGGGCGAGGGCGATCGGTTGCGCCGGTTTACTCCCTCTCCCTCTGGGAGAGGGTGGGGTGAGGGCTGGCGATCTAATCTAAGGTATGTGCCTATTGATCCGGGCCTTTGATGTATCAACTACCGTTCAGGCTGGGCTTGTCGAAGCCCTTCGACAAGCTCAGGGCGAACGGTTAAAACTTCACTGGGCCGGAGCAATAGGTAGATATTTTTGGGTTTTGGCCCAATGAAAACGGGCGCTACCAGCTATGCAACTGGTAGCGCCCGTGGCGTTTCAGGCAGGGCCTTTTACTTCTCTACGAAGGCACGCTCGATGACGAAGTCGCCGGGGCGCGTGGTGTTGCCCTCCTCGAAGTCCCGGTGCTCCAGCAGGGTCTTCAGCGTGGCCAGCATCTCGGGGCTGCCACAGAGCATCACGCGGTCTTCCAGCGCGTTCAGCGGGGGCAGGCCCAGGTCGGCGGCCAGCTTGCCGCTTTCTATCAGCTCGTTGATGCGGCCCTGGTTGCGGAAGGGCTCGCGCGTCACCGTGGGGTAGTACTTGAGCTGGCGGCTGACCATCTCGCCCAGCAGCTCGTGCTGCGGCAGCTCTTGGGTCAGGTAGTCGTGGTAGGCCAGCTCGGCCACCTCGCGCACGCCGTGGATCAGGATCACCTGCTCGAACTTCTCGTAGGTCTCGGGGTCGCGGATCACGCTCAGGAACGGCGCCAGGCCGGTGCCCGTGGACAGCAGGTACAGGCGCTTGGCCGGCAGCAGGTAGTCGATGAGCAGCGTGCCGGTGGGCTTCTTGCCGACGATGATGTGGTCGCCCACCTTTATGTGCTGCAGGCGCGAGGTCAGCGGGCCGTCGGGCACCTTGATCGACAGAAACTCCAGGTGCTCCTCATAGTTGGCGCTGACGATGCTGTAGGCGCGCAACAGCGGCTTGTCGTTCACCTTCAGGCCGATCATGGTGAAGTGGCCGTTGGAGAACCGCAGCGCCGGGTCGCGCGTGGTGGTGAAGCTGAATAGGCGATCGGTCCAGTGGTGCACCGACAGGACTCGCTCTTCGTGGAATGCGCTCATGGATGGACAGGGATGGTATGAAAAGGGAGGGACTGCGCTGATTTGGCGAGTGTCGCGGTTTTTTTATGCATCCAGGGCATAAGCCGAATTGCGCCGACCTGCAGGCCCGCCATGCGGGCAAACCCGCATATTGTGGGGCATAGCCGCCGCGGCGGTACAGTTGCGGGCCGCGGCTGTTGCGCTGCAGCAAGGATTTACCCATGAAGAAGTCATTCCTCACCGCCCTGGCCCTGCTGGCCTGCGCCCTGGGCGCGGCCCAGGCGCAGGGCGTCTACACCATTGGCGAGATCAACAGCTACAAGGCCCAGCCGGCGTTCCTGGAGCCCTACAAGAAGGGCATGGAGCTGGCCGTGGCCCAGGTCAATGCCACCGGCGGCATTGGCGGCAAGAAGCTGGAGCTGATCACGCGCGACGACAACGGCAACCCGGCCGACGCCGTGCGCGCCGCCGAGGAGCTGATCACGCGCGAGCATGTGGACGTGCTCATGGGCAGCTTCCTGTCGCATGTGGGCCTGGCGCTGACCGACTTCGCGCTGCAAAAGAAGCGCTTCTTCCTGGCCGCCGAGCCGCTGACCGACAAGATCGTCTGGAGCCAGGGCAACCGCTACACCTTCCGCCTGCGCCCCTCCACCTACATGCAGGTGGCCATGCTGGTGCCCGAGGCCGCGGCCATGAAGAAAAAGCGCTGGGCCCTGGTCTACCCCAACTACGAGTACGGCCAGTCGGCCGTGGCCACCTTCAAGCAGCTGCTCAAGGCGGCACAGCCGGACGTGGAGTTCGTCGCCGAGCAGGCCACGCCCCTGGGCAAGGTGGACGCGGGCAGCGTGGTGCAGGCGCTGCAGGACGCCAGGCCCGAGGCCATCTTCAACGTGCTGTTCGCGGCGGATCTGGCCAAGTTTGTACGCGAGGGCAACACGCGCGGCCTGTTCGAGGGCCGTGGCGTGGTCAGCCTGCTGACCGGCGAGCCCGAGTACCTCGATCCGCTCAAGGGCGAGACGCCGCTGGGCTGGGTGGTCACCGGCTACCCCTGGTACGCCATCTTCACGCCCGACCACGACGCCTTTGCCTCCGCCTACCGCAAGCGCTTCAAGGACTACCCGCGCGCCGGCTCGGTGGTGGGCTACACCGCCATCCAGTCCATAGCCGCCGGCCTGAAGAAGGCCGGCAGCGCCGACACCGAGAAGCTCATCGCCGCCTTCCGCGGCCTGGAGGTGCGCACGCCCTTCGGCCCCATCACCTACCGCGCGCAGGATCACCAGTCCACCATGGGCGCCTATGTGGGCAAGACCGGCTTGTACGGCGGCAAGGGGGTGATGGTGGACTTCAAGTACCTGGACGGCGCCAAGTTCCAGCCAACGGACGCCGAGGTGAAGAAGCTGCGGCCGGCGAATCAGTAGCCCCCTGAGTCGCCTGCGGCGCGCCAGTTTCCTAGGCCGTGGACGAGATGTGCAGCAATGGATGGCCGGGATGAAGCTGTTTTTTCTCACCTCTACCTTTGCCATCGTCATCCCCGCGCAGGCGGGGATCCAGTGGCCCCCGCCGACCTTCCTGGATTCCCGCCTGCGCGGGAATGACTGCGGTGGTGCGAGCGTGGCGCCCAGGTTTCATGCCCTGCGGGTGGCGCGCAGCGTCATGGAAAACTGAGATGAAACTGTTTTCCCGCACCCCAAGCCTTGCCATCGTCATCCCCGCGCAGGCGGGGATCCAGTGCCTCCCGGCGACGCTCCTGGATTCCCGCCTGCGCGGGAATGACGGCGCCGGTGCGGTCGCGGCGCCCAGCGCCATGGACGACTGAAATGGATTTTTCCGGCCTCCTGGCCCAGCTGCTCAACGGGCTGGCAGGCGCCTCCACGCTGTTCCTGGTGGCCGCCGGGCTGTCGCTGATCTTCGGCGTCACGCGCATCATCAATTTTGCCCATGGCTCGCTGTACATGCTCGGGCTGTATGTGGCCTACAGCAGCGTGGAGCATCTGGCCGGCGCCATCGGTTTTTGGCCGGCGCTGCTGCTGGCGCCGCTGGCCGTGGGGCTGCTGGGCGCGGCGGTGGAGCGGCTGCTGTTGCGCCGCATCTACCGTGCGCCAGAGCTGCTGCAGCTGCTGGCCACCTTTGCCCTGGTGCTGATCATCAAGGACGCGGCCCTGTGGCTGTGGGGCCCCGAGGAGCTGTTCGGCCCGCGCGCGCCGGGCCTGTTGGCCGGCGCGGTGAACCTGCTGGGCCGGCGCTTTCCGGCCTATGACCTGCTGTTGATCGCCATCGGCCCGCTGGTGCTGGCGCTGCTCACGCTGCTGCTCAGGCGCACGCACTGGGGCCGGCTGGTGCGTGCCGCCACGCAGGATCGCGAGATGCTGGGCGCCCTGGGCGTGAACCAGGCCTGGCTGTTCACCGGCGTGTTCGCTCTGGGCGCGGCCCTGGCTGGCTTGGGCGGCGCGCTGCAGCTGCCGCGCGAGCCCGCCAGCCTGGAGCTGGACATGCTCACCATAGGCGCGGCCTTCGTCGTGGTGGTGGTGGGCGGCATGGGCTCGCTGCCCGGCGCCTTCGTCGCCGCGCTGCTGATCGCCGAGCTGAAGGCGGCGTGCATCTGGCTGGGCGTGGTGCAGGTGGCGGGGCTGGAGCTGCACTTTCCCAAGCTCACGCTGGTGGTCGAATTCCTCGTCATGGCCGTGGTGCTGGTCTGGCGCCCCTGGGGGCTGCTCGGCCGGCCCCAGGGCGCGGCGCGCGGCCTGGGCGCGCCCGAGGCGCCGCCGGCCGGCGCTGGCCCGCTGG